>SEDB01000029.1 GCA_004210715.1 Pedobacter sp. | reverse complement strand
GCAATTGAGTTAAAACCACTTGTGGAGAAATACGGTAAGAGTGATGCCGTTGATACGCTATTGGTCAGGCATACAAAAGATGCAGAATCGATGCGTCCACCAATATCATTAGTCATAAAACATATTAATCACGTTGTCAAATTAATTGGGGTAGACCATGTTGGATTAGGGGCTGATTTTGATGGAGCAGAATCTTTTCCGTCAGGCATGAATAGTGTAGCTGATTATCCAAAAATCACGGTAGAATTGATTAAAAGTGGTTATTCAGAAACTGAAATTAAGAAAATTCTTGGCGGCAATGTGATTAGATTGATCAGAGAGAATAAGGGAAGGTAATCAATATCTATAAATATTTCTAATATATAGCTTCGTTTCCCGCAAAAACGATCGATGCTGTGTTAATAAGTAAACTATGTTGACAATGCACACTTGTCAACAATTATTTAAAGCATTAAATTTGCTCATCAAATAAAGAATTCAAACACACAATATAATGTCACAAGAAAACGAACACGTTCAGTGTTTAATCATAGGTTCTGGTCCGGCAGGTTATACAGCGGCAATTTATGCAGCAAGGGCAGATTTAAAACCAATTATGTATACTGGTATGCAAGCTGGTGGTCAGCTAACGCAAACTACTGATGTAGAAAATTTCCCTGGTTATCCACAAGGAATTATGGGGCCAGAAATGATGGAAGATTTCCGTAAGCAGGCAGAACGTTTCGGTACTGATATCCGTTTTGGTTATGTAAGTTCAGTTGACTTTTCTTCAACTCCGCACAAAATTGTAGTTGATGAAATTAAAACCATTACAGCTGATACGGTAATTATTGCTACCGGTGCTACTGCGAAGTGGTTGGGCTTGCCAAGTGAGCAACAATATAATGGTTTTGGAGTTTCGGCTTGTGCGGTTTGTGATGGTTTCTTTTTCAAAGGGCAAGATGTTGCAATAGTAGGTGCCGGCGATACTGCTGCTGAAGAAGCTACTTACCTGGCCAAATTATGTAAAACTGTTCATTTATTGGTTCGTCGTGATGAGTTCAGAGCATCAAAGGCAATGGTTAGTCGTGTTTTAGCTACTCCAAATATTGTTGTTCATTATAATACTGAAACTCAGGAAATTTTGGGCAATGGTAAAAATGTAACGGCAGTTAAAGTTATTGATAACAAAACAAACATTTCTTCGGAGATTCCTGTTGAAGGTTTTTTTGTTGCCATCGGTCACAAACCAAACACTGATATTTTCAATGGTCAGTTAGATATGGATGACACGGGATACCTATTAACTAAACCGGGTTCAACATTAACGAATATTGAAGGTGTTTTTGCTTGTGGCGATGTTCAGGATATGTATTACCGTCAGGCAGTTACCGCTGCGGGCTCAGGTTGTATGGCTGCTTTAGATGCTGAAAGGTATTTAGCTGCAAAAGAACATCCTGTGGAAGCATAATTTAAATTACTGATGTAAAAAAAAGAGAAATCAATACGGTTTCTCTTTTTTTTTGAATATTCTTTTCCACAAAATGATCTACATTAGAATCAATCAAACGGTTGTTTTTAATTTGTAACGAAAAAGTGAAACTAAGGAAGGGATTGGAATTTCTATCTTGTAATAAATAACCTAAACCATTCTAAAAAACAAAACATGAACAAGGCATTATCGATTTTTATTGGAGTATTAATCAGTACAAGTGCATTTGCGCAGAACGATCCTAATTTTGGGATTATACCTGCTCCCGTTTCCATTACCCGTGCGAGTGGTAATTTCGTTTTGGATAAAACAACAATCCTGATAAATCAAAGCATTGATGGCGCAAAATCAGCAGATTTATTAAACGCATTTATTGTGAACAAAGCAGGTTTTGCTTTAAGAGAAAGTAAGGTTTCTCAACCAAATCAAAAAAGTATTTTGTTAACCTCGACTGGTGCAGATAAATTACCGGCTGAAGGTTACATGATCAAAGTTACACCTACCCAAATCACGATTACAGGAAAGGGAGCAGGCTTATTTTATGGCGTTGAGTCTGCCATGCAGATGATGCCAGATAAAATTGCTGATAAAATTATCATTCCAGCTGTAACCATTAATGATTACCCTCGCTTTAGTTACCGAGGAGCCATGCTGGATGTGTGTCGTCATTATTTTCCGATTTCGTTTATCAAAAAATACATTGATCAGCTTGCTTATTACAAAATCAACACCTTTCATTGGCATTTAACTGATGATCAAGGCTGGAGATTGGAGATTAAAAAATATCCTAAATTAACGTCTGTTGGGTCTACGAGAAACGGTTCTATCATTGGGAATTATCCTGGAAATGGAAATTATTTAACCGAAGTAAAGGGTTTTTACACTCAGGATGAGGCTAAGGAAATTGTAAAATATGCAGCAGAACGTTACGTTACGGTTATTCCCGAAATTGAATTGCCTGGTCATGCTTCTGCAGCCATTGCTGCTTATCCGGAATTGAGTTGTTTTCCTACTCGAGATACATTCGTAAGTGATAAAACACCTTGGGCTGGTTCAAGAAAAGGAAAACAAGTACAACAAACATGGGGTGTTTTTGATGATATTTTTGTTCCATCAGAAAATACTTTTTCCATGTTGAACAATATACTGGATGAGGTAATCGCCATATTTCCTTCAAAATATATCCACATTGGTGGAGATGAAGCACCAAAAACCTACTGGAAAGAATCTCCATTTTGCCAGGCGCTAATGAAAGAAAAAGGTTTAAAGGACGAGCATGAGTTGCAAAGCTATTTTATTCAAACGATAGAAAAACATGTAAATGGTAAAGGGCGTTCGATTATTGGTTGGGATGAGATTTTAGAAGGTGGTTTAGCGCCAAATGCAACGGTGATGAGTTGGAGAGGAGAGGCTGGTGGAATTGCAGCAGCCCAACAAAATCACGACGTAATCATGACACCTGGTTCAATGGGTTTATATATTGATCACAAACAATCTAATTCTCCAGATGAACCCGTAACGATTGGTGGGTTTGCGCCTTACCAAAAAATATATGCCTATGATCCCATTCCAAAGGTTTTAACAACTGACCAGCGAAAATACATTAAAGGTGTGCAAGCAAATATGTGGACAGAGTACATCAAAACGCCTGAAAAAGCAGAAAACCATGCTTTCCCACGACTATTGGCCCTATCTGAAATTGCATGGAGCCCGGTTGAACGTAAGGATTTGAAGAATTTTTCTGAAGAACGTTTGCCGAATCATTTGGCTCGTTTAGATAAAATGAATATCAACCTTTGGGTGCCAACACCAATCGGCCAAAGTGATAAGCCGTTAACTGGTGGAGATTTTACTATCGACTTGAAAGTTCCAATTAAAGGTGGAAAGATTTATTATTCATTGGATGGGTCGAGACCTTCGGAGAATGCATTTTTATACATCGCACCAGTGAAAGTAACAGTTCCACAGGGCGAGAAAAGATTATTAAGAACCATTGTTATTGCACCAAGCGGAAAAAGAAGTGTAACTACAGAAACGCTTTTAAATAATGGTGCACCGGAAGAAAAAGCGCAAACTAAGAAATAATAAATCGCTTGCATTGAAAAGCTAAAATCATTAATTTGGGATCACAAAAATCTCCCAAGCTCAATGAAATTAAAGAATTTTACATTACAGCATCTTTTGTTAATTATAGGGATGCTGTTTTTTTTTGCATGCAATGAAGATAAACCAGTAGAAATTAAATCCGAAACTGCCACGGTGGTTAAAAACCCTTTTAAGTTTTATAAAGATATTGAGGTTAAGCCAGGGTTAAATTTTGAAATTTTGAGTTGGGGAAAGGGAAAAGATTCGATAGGAGGTTACCAAATTTTGATGTCTGATTCGATCAGGAACAACTATAAATCTGAAGCAGTGGAACGTAATGGTGTCATTACCGATGCCTGGAATATGGATTTGGATAATGATGGCAACCCTGAAATATATATTCAATTGTTAAGTAAAAAGAATGTTCTAGATTTAAATGTTTTTGAATTTGCAGGTGGCGATTTTAATAAAATTAGTTTTCCATCATTAAATGGCACTCAAAAAAAAGGTTATTCAGGAAACGACAAATTTTTTATCAAAAACGGAGAAATGTTTAGATCTTTCCCGGTAAAAGATGAAACCGACTCGACGAAAATGAGGACTAAAATTTATCAGTATAGTTTAAGGGGAAATAGTTTTTCTACCAGTGAAGTGAAGCAGGAATAAAAAGAATCTCAACATCGTTTTAAGATGAGATTGCTTCGTCGGCTGAAGAAGCCTCCTCGCAAAGATTATACATTTATGCGAAGCGTTAAGCCATAGACTTACGGTCGTCATCCTGAATATATTTCAGGATCTTTACAAAAGGTATTTATGCAAGAAAATCGAAAATTCTCGTTTGTGGATAGAATAAGAAGCTTCAAATATGCCTTTAATGGCTTGAAATTTTTCTTCATCAACGACCACAATGGGCGTGTTCATTTATTTGCGGCTATAATTGTGATTGCTTTATCTTTCTATTTGCAGCTTTCCGGCTTGGAGTGGATCGCCATATTATCGGTCATTTCAGCTGTGGTTGTCGCAGAAATTATAAATTCGGCTATCGAAAAATTGGCTGATGTGGTATCTCCAGAATATCATCCCAAAATCAAAATTTTAAAAGATTTAGCGGCTGCTGCGGTATTGGTAACGGCATTTTTGGCTGTTGGCGTTGGCTTAATTATCTTCCTGCCAAAATTATCTTGAATCATTCGCTAAAGTAGCGGCTCGCGATTCTTCCATTTTATCATTGATGATTTTATCCCAGCGGGCTTGCATTTTATGATTGCTGCCATGTTCCGTTTCATCATCATAATTGCGTTGCATAGTATCGAAATAATTGCTGATCTCATTAGCCAGTTGAGAAATTTGTGCTTTATAGTTTTTAACAGAATAATTCCTGTTTTTTAAAACCCTTTCAGCCTCCGATAGCAAGATATATTGGATGTTTACGTGACCTTGCTCGTGATGCAGCAAACTTGCCCTCACATCTGGATTCTTGATTTTATCCCACTTTACCCATGACCTGTCCTTATCGATCGTAACCTCATTTTTTAAATTGATGGCCACCCGATTACGATAAATCGTTGATTCATAGCTGTACTTCCAGGTCATTGCAGTTAAAGCAAAAAATGGAGAATTTTCAACAGCCTTTCCCTTAAAATGCGTTTCCCAATCCAATTGAATAGGTTCAGTAAAATCCTTCGTAAAGCCAAAAGTGAATGGCAAAATCAAAAGTATATATCTGGATAAAATCAGTCTTTTCATGTGTGATTTTACCAATGAAAAAACCGTGCCTAAAATTATTCTGGAGTAGAAATTTGATGGCTAATGCGCTCAAATTTTTCAATAAGTAAAGCTATTCGTTCTTTTTCACGTTTGATAACTGCTTTTCTTAAAATTGTTGAACAGAAAATCATCCAAAGTGAAGTAAAGATTATGAAAAATGCCTTTTGGAATAATCCTAAATAAGAGAATATTTCAATAAAATAAAATAATATTCCCAGTGATATGGCAAAAGTATAAACCCAGAAAAGAGAGTTGTATATTTTATATCTATTTACTTGATAGGTTTTTAGATTTTTTAAATATTCCTTAGGATGAACAGTAAAATCTTTATTTGAAATTAATCTATGATCTCTATACAACACAATCGTACTCGAAAGAATGGCAACAAGAAATATAGTAATTCCCACATAAGTGGTCCAGGATTCAAAATGGAAAAAAATCAATAAGGCAGCAATTGCAATAAAAGATGCAAGCATTCCGATAATATTCAAAGCAGATTTGAACTTAAAACTATTTACTTCTTTTTTTGCTTGTTGCAACATCTCATCAGCAGAAACCTTAACTGCTACATCGTGTTTTTGCCACAACTCTTGTATTTGATCAAACGCTTGCATACTGGTTATATAGATCTGTTAATTTTTGTTTTATACGATGAATTTTAACTCTTAAATTGCCCTCGCTAATGCCAGAAATATCAGCAATTTCATTGTATGGAAGCTCATCAAGCACCATGGTAATAATTAAACGATCATTTTCTTCAAGTTTGGAAATGCATTTATAAAGTAATGCTACCTGCTCATTTTTCTCTGAAAATTCCTCTATCTTGTTTTCAATAATATTATCAGTAAGCTCATCTTTTGCCTGTCTTTTTTCTGATCTTAAATAGGTTAAGCAAGTATTAACGGCTATTCTATAAATCCAGGTCGAGATTAATGATTTGTTTCTGAATTTATCCAGGTTTTGCCACACTTTTAAAAATGTTTCTTGCAAAAGGTCGTTTGCGGAATCTGTATCGCCGGTATAGCCATAACATAAATGGAATATCTTTTTGGAATTTGAATCGAAGATTTCTTTAAATAGCTTGTCTTTTTGTTCCATTTACGGGTTGATAGATGTTTTTTAGATGGAGAATTGCGTTTTTTGTTACAGCGAAAATAGAAATTAAAATAATTTTTAAACACCGCGGCTATCAAAATTTGTTACACGCCTTAAATATCGTAGTTTTACCAAATTAACAGAGCCACAAACTATTTATATTCATGAAGAAAAACAAACTCACGCTTTTCATTTTTATAGCGCTGCTTGCCGGGATTGCATTAGGCTATATTTTGAACGTTAATTCGATAGATGCTTACAATCAGAATATTCTGAATGCCGATGCTAAAGTGAAAAGTATAGAGGTTAGCATTAAAAAAACACCTGATACTACCTCTGCTGTTTTTGCACAACTTAAAGCTGAGCGAAAAGTAAATGCCCAAATCAAAAAGGAAAATGAAGATATTCGGGAGAAAAAGCTTGAATACTTTACCTTATTAAGCGATATTTTTCTTCGATTGATTAAAATGATTGTGGCACCATTGGTATTTACCACATTGGTTGTTGGTGTTGCAAAAGTTGGCGATATTAAGGCGGTTGGTCGTATAGGAGGAAAAACCTTGGGCTGGTTCATGGCGATGTCATTAATGTCATTGGTTTTAGGTTTAATTTTAGTTAACCTTTTCGAACCAGGAAAACACATGAAATTAAGTTTGCCAGATGAATTGGTAAATACAGGAATACAAAAAGCGGCAATGAGTGTTAAGGATTTTATTGCGCATGTTTTTCCTAAAAGTATAGCTGAATCAATGGCGACGAACGAAATTCTTCAAATCGTTGTTTTTTCTTTGTTTTTTGGTGTAGCAACCGCTGCAATTGGAGATTTAGGTCAGGTGGTAATCAAAGCTTTTGATGCGATAGCTCATGTTATTTTAAAAATGACTGGTTATGTGATGAATTTTGCGCCTCTAGCAGTTTTCGGTGCCATGACCGCCATTGTTGCAAAGCAAGGATTAAACGTTTTGAATACTTATGCAATTTTCATCGGGGAATTTTACTTAGGACTTGGTATTTTATGGGCAATGCTAATTTTTATCGGCTTTTTAATCCTTAAAAAAAGAGTTTTCAAGTTAGTGAACGACATGAAAGAGCCTGCAATTCTGGCTTTCAGTACAGCAAGTAGCGAGGCTGCTTATCCAAAAACGATGATGCTTTTGGAGCGTTTTGGTTGTAAAGATAAAATTGTGAGTTTCGTATTGCCACTGGGTTATTCTTTTAATTTAGATGGCTCAATGATGTATATGACTTTCGCATCGCTATTCATCGCCCAGGCTTATGGCATTCATTTAGGTTTCGAGCAGCAAATTTCCATGTTACTCATATTAATGTTAACCAGTAAGGGAATTGCAGGTGTTCCAAGAGCATCGCTTGTAGTAATCGCAGGTACTATCGCCAGTTTCAATATTCCAGAGGCTGGTTTGGCCTTACTGATCGGTATTGATCCCTTATTAGATATGGGCCGCTCTGCAACAAACGTAGTTGGAAATAGCATTGCAACTGCTGTGGTGAGTAAGTGGGAGGGAGAATTGAAAGATTCTTAAAGTTGACAGCTTAAGAATGAAGTGAGCTCAATTCTATCATAAATGATTTTGGGATGTTATGATGTTCACTAAATTTTTTAAACTTTGCATCGTTTTGGATTTATTCAAAATTCAATAATTCACTCATTCAATAAGTCATTCATTCAATAATTAATCAAGTGTCAAGCAACGCAAAAAAGATATTCTTAGCCATTACCATCATCGTTCCGATGATCATCTATTGTTATATTTATTACAAGCCCATCATTCAGAATGCCCCTTTCCGCAAGGCAGATTTTGTTTCGATGCAATTTAGTTACGGTTTGAAAGATACTTTGGAAAATAATTATGACTCCAAAACTGGTGTTTATCAATATGTAAATAACAGAGACTCTGTAATTACCAAGAAGTTTTTCTTAAAAAGTGACGACATCTTATACATGCATAGAAAGGCAAATGAAATCGGACTTTGGAATTTCCCTGATACCATCGGACAAAAAAGTGCTAAATCCAAATTGGTTCCCCGTTATGATATTATGTTCAACTACAAGGAAAAATCAAAACATGTTGTCATTTTTGGCGATTTTGACGGTAATCCAAAATTATTGGATGCTGCTGTGCAGATGCGAAAAGTAATTCAGGAAACATTGAACCAGGCAGAAGTAAGATCGGGAAAGTAATTTCACAATTAGATAAATATAAAAGACTTAAATAAGACGCTAAAATTTAGTGTTTTATTTAAGTCTTTTTCTTTTTAGGATGATTTCGTATATTTACGATATATTCGTAATAAATGGAAAAATTAACAATTCAGGAAGAAGAAGCCATGTTAGCCGTTTGGCAAGTGGGGAAAGGTTTTATTAAAGATTTTATGGATGTTTTGCCTGAACCCAAACCACCATATACCACCCTGGCGTCCACAATAAAAAACTTAGAGAAAAAGGGTTTTTTAGTTAGTGAACGCTTTGCCAATGCCAATCGTTATGGAGCAAAAGTTAAAGAGGTTGAGTATAAGAAGCGTTTTATGAATGGTTTTGTAAACAATTATTTCCAAAGCTCATATAAAGAACTGGTTGCGTTTTTTGCGAAAGATAAAAAGATCAGTGCAGAGGAATTAAAGGAAATAATCAACCTGATCGAAAACCCTGAAAAGTAATGCCATGCCATATTTTTTCCTTATTCTATTGAAGATCAACCTGGTGTTGATTTTATTTTCAGCAACCTACTATCTCATTCTTAGAAGGCTAACTTTCTACTCACTTAACCGCGTATTTTTAATTTTTGGGATTGCTTTTTCTTCCGCTTATCCATTTATCAATCTCACTGGCTTTTTTGCCGATAAGCCATCTGTTCCTGCATTTATACCAACTTTTAATCAAAATGTTAAGCAGTTTGTGCAACAGGATGCTGTTTCTATTTTCTGGCAAGTGTTGGCTTTAGTTTTTTACGTTGGTGTTTTGCTAATGGCAATTAGGTTGTTGGTTCAATTTATTTCGCTTAGGCAGATGCATAAAAAATCTGCTGTAGGTAAAATACAAGATTTCAATGTTAGGATATTGAGTGAAGAAGTAAGTCCCTTTAGTTTTTGGCAAACCATTTACATTAATCCGGCGTTGCATAAAACTCAGGATTTAAATAATATCCTCGAACATGAAAAAGTACATGTTGAAGAATGGCATACCTTAGATATTATTCTTGCAGAGATTTGTGTGGTTTTTTATTGGTTCAATCCAGGTGTTTGGTTGATGAAAAAAGCGGTAAGAGAAAATATAGAGTTCATTACAGATTCGAAAATACTGAAAAAAGGTATTGATAAAAAAGCTTATCAATACAGCCTGTTGGATGTTGGAAGCCTTCAATCATCTGTCGCCATTGTAAATAATTTTAATCTGTCAGACCTTAAAAAACGAATTAAAATGATGAATGCTAAACGTTCGTCAAAAGTTAATCTGTCTCGTTATTTATTGGTTTTGCCAGTGTTACTTTGTGTTACCCTGGCTTTTACCATCGATAAAAAAAATGTTCAGAAAACGATTGCGCCGTTAACCAATATGATCAAAATCACGCTACCAACTAGTGATACTAAATCAGCCGTCATTAAGCCAGCCAAAGCCAGGATAAAAAATAAAATAAAACCTGTACCAGCGCTTAAAAAAGGAATTGATTCAGTTAAAAAAATGACTTTCGTTTTTAAAACACAATTTGAAACTACGGATACCACACGTCAATCTATTTCTAATGAATTGGATAAACTCGTTGGTCAAGTAATTGATTTGAAAACTAATGCCAGTGCTGAAAAGAAAGCGGTTGTACAGCGATTTACTTTCAAAGATACCCTAAAGATAGATCAGGCAACAATGGGTGTATTTTTGAGGGATGCAGGTTTAAAACAAGTTGGAAAACCAATAAAGGGTACCATTCATAATGTAGTGTTAATCAAAGCCCACAGCAAATCATCGAATGATCCAAACGGTGCAGCAGTTATTAGCGGTTCAACTAACAAAATCGATTATTATATTGATGGAGAAAAAGCCTCTAACGCCGAGTTTAAAAATCTTGATACCAACAAAATTTTAGATATACAGGTTATAAAAGGTAATAATGGTGCAATTCATATTCGAACTAAGTCCTAATTATCCATCTTATTGGATCTTTATTCGAGCAAAGCTGAGAAATCTTTGAACTTGTATTTCGTTCAAAGATTTCTCAATTATTATTAAAGGTATTTTGCATAATCGCAATAACGAAATTCGTTAATTCCCATCACTACTCTATCATTCTAAAAACTGAATGTAGCCTTTAGCATGGCCACTCTTCCTGGAATTAAATATGTTCCTGTAGTTAAAGCGTTTGCTGACAGATAAATTGCATCAAACTGTTTGATATTGGCGAGGTTGGTTATTCCAAACTCCAGATCTGTTTTCAGTTTTAATATTTTATACTTTACATTGGCATCAGCAAACAGGTATTTTAAATTCGGCTGATCGGCCTGATGGGTAAATAGATGTTCTGCAGACAAGTTGATATATACATTTTGAAATGTAGTAATCGCTAATGTAGATTGTTGTCTCAATTGCTGGAAATTCGTTTTAATCGCACCTGCAACCTCAGCTTGGTTGTTAGTCACGGCATAAGTTGCGTTGTAGGCTAAGTTCATAAAACTCGTTAGCTTCGCTTCCATACTACCTTTGTACAACAACGTTTTAGTATTAAAGGGTAGAAGTTCGCCATTTTGAAGTTGGCTATATTTACTACGGGAAAAACTTACCCCAGCGTTAACGGTACTTTTCAGGGCAAAAAGATATTTGCTTGCAGTTGCATTAACAGATAGATTTTTAATGTGGTTTTGCAAAGGCAATACAATTCTTTGTTGGATATTATTACTCAAACTGAAAGATGAAATGGTATTGAGTTCGGTGTTGCTATAAGTTGCCGATGCATTGAAGAAAAACATCTGCATTGCTTTCCTGAAATTAAATTCCCCGCGAAAGCTATGCGTTTTTGATTCAGAAATTGGGGCATTGTTTGCAAATAAAGAACGGTAATTTTTTAGCACTGTTCCGCGGTAAACATCATCTATTCCGCCCAAATCATTTTTGTAAAAATAGTTGGCTGATACATAGTTTTCTATTCCTGTTTGATACTTGACGTTCAATGATGGATTGATGAAAAGCTTGTTTAAACTGTTGTTCAACACATTTACAGGATCGTTATAATTGATGCGGTTATAACTCAGTGGCAAACTTAATCCTGCTTTTATCTTATCATTGCTGTATTCATAAGTGGCATCTGCATAAACCCTTCCTTTAAACCAGTTTAAATCGTTCACTGTTTGTTGTGAAACCAGTTCAGAGCTCTGGTCGTTCTGGATGCGATAAAGTTCAGAATTTAAATTCTGTTGCTGAAGATTAAAACCCGTCTTGTAAGTTTGAGCAAAACCACCTTTCACAAAAGCAAAAGATAAATAATTGTTTGTGTACCAGGTGGGTAATTGGATATATTGATTCAAACCTAAATAGCTATTGCCGTTATTCAGAATATCAGCATTCAAACCCGGCGAAATATTTAAAGTTTCAGGTTGCGAGGTTCTATTTAAGTACGAATACAGCATTATTACATTTTCCGATTTAAGTTTCTTTCGATAATTGAACTCATTTGAAATATCGAAAGTTTCCTGTTTTAAAACCTGATTTGCAGCCACGTTATTGATAGAGAAAGCTGAATTGGTTTTGAAAGGCATATAATCCAAAATGAAACTATTGTTAAAATAATCATTTTCTGCATTCTTGTTCAAGTTAAACTGGGCTCTTAATTTCTGTGGATTAACTTCATTATTTTGAAACTCTGTATAGCTAATGGTTTGATCCGTTAAATAAGTTTGTGAAAATTTATTGTATTGCTGCCTGCGTTCATCGTATAAGTAAGACAAGTTCGCTCTCAACTGTAAGTCTTGATTAAACTTGTACAAATTATTCAAATTCAAGACCCCAGCTTTGTTAAATAAGTACCTGTTTTGTGGTAGCGAAGGCACACCTGCTGCTCCGGTAGATAATAAACCACTGGGTTTGCTGTTATCTAAACGTTTTAAATAATCAGCTAAGTTATGTGAGGTTAAATCGATGCCAGGATCATTGCCTATATTATTTCCTTTGATATTATTGATAAACTTCAGTTTTTTATTAAACAACATGGCCGTTAGGTTTTCATCAAAACGATTTGGCGTTCCAGCGCCAACAGTTGCATCGCCCATTACTTTAAGTTTGGCATCATCTTTAATAACGAGATTCAAAGCAACATCATCGCTCATATTATTTTTTCGCATCATTTTGATGGGCTGATCGTTTTGAATAACCTGAACCTTTTCAACGGCACCTTGTGGGATACTTTTTGTGCCGATGTTATATTTATCATCTAGCAGATTATCTCCATCGATGTATAAACTGGAAATGGCTTTGCCGTTGTAGCTCACCTTACCATTCTCTTCAACTTCAATTCCTGGCATTTTTTTAAGCACATCGCCGATAGTTCGGTCTTGCTTATCCGCAAAATCAGAAGTTCTATAATTTAATGTATCGCCTTTTGAAGTTAATGACGGACGGTTTTTAACCGTTACTGTTTCCAAATGAGTTTCGCTGGCTGGTAGAATCAATTCCTGACTTTTACTAACATCCGTGATGGAAATGGATTGCTTTTTGTAACCAATACTTGATGCTTCAATTCTGTAACCCGTAATTTGATCATTTTTGATTGGCAGACTAAACGTACCATCTTTATTCGTTCTGGTGAAGCTGATGATGTTGCCTTCACTATCTTTCAGGTTTACATTTACCGATTCAATGCCTTTGCCCGCGGCATCTTTCACACTTCCTTTGATTGGTTTTTGAGCGAAGACCGCTGCTACCCCAAAAAAGAATAGCAGCGTAATCAAGATAGCCTTTCTCATTTTTTCTCTGGAAGTTCTATAGGATTGTTAATTTCACGTTTAGCTATTGGCTGACCTGTTGGTGTTGATACGCTTCTTTTAAATGTACCTTGAATGCCGTTGGCTGCCATTTGTGCTTGCATAAAACCCTGTGGATCTTTATCACGGGCAGCTTTAAGTTTTTCAAGATCCTTTCTTGTAGTTTTTACAGCATCGGTTGGAAGTTTAATTTCCGAACCCAAATAAGCTGTACTCGTTTCCATTCCTGATATTTTTATCGTGCCCATTGTACCATTTGGCATAGTGATTTTTTGATCTCCATCAGAAGCATTTTTTGCATCATCCGCAGTTACATTTTCAAGTCCGGCAAACTCAAATTTCACTTCATTTTTATCATCATGGGCTTCAATAATTAAACCTGGTAGTCCGTTTAGCTTCCATGGGCCACTTTGAAAGGGGATTTCGGTAGCGAACCAGGCAATCCAATTTCTACCTTTAAAATTAGCTGTGGCCTTTTGGCAAGGGATACCAGAGAAACTCATGGTGTCTTTTGCTATTTTCCAATCGATTTGTGACGCATTTTCTTCAATAAGATAGTTTGTAAATAATTTTTCCTTGCTAAACATTTTATGCTCATTGGCAAAAAAGAAATAATCTACAGCTGTGGTTGGCGATTTCATTTCGCTTTTGATCTCTATTTTCATGTTGCTACTGCCAGTCTGATTTTTAAGCTGTTCTTCGATTTGCTTCTTTGCGTTTACAGCTTGGTTCAATTTGTCGTAACTGGTATAAACAGAAGCATTTTTTCCAGTTACCAGTAACATATTTTCCTTGTGCGGTTTATCTCTTTGTGTCGTATCTTGAATGTGTGTATAAGTATACCTCACTCGGGCAAGTGCCTGGTCAGGATTTTGAGCAAAGGATGAAATGGCGGAAAAAGCCATAATTGAGGTAATTAGGATACGTTTCATAAAATTTGTATGGTTAAGTTAACTATTTAGTTTTCGTAAATCTACGAAATATTCGTAATAAGAAAAGTGTTTTAACATTTTTTAACCATTTGTATAATCTGGATATGATTTAGAAATGAATGTTTAGTGTGGTTTGGCAAAATGTTGTCTCGCTTTCACTGCAATCTTTTTATGAATGGTATCACTTAATGTTGTCATGCTGAGACACGAAGCATCTTTTTCATCGCTTGCAGATGCTTCGTTCCTCAGCATGACAATAATATTTAAGGTAATGCACTTTTAAAAAGTATTTTCGTTCAATCGGATTTAGTGTCAAAGGCAACACTAGCCCGATGTAATTTGCCAGGTGCTAACAATAATAGAAATACTAACCTGCGTTAAATAAACCTGACAGGAGCGGGCATGCAGCCGAATTTTTTGAGGCAAATAAAGCGGATGGCAGGGCAGGGGTAGCCTATATGTACTGTGCTTTGCTTTCCAAGTTACTAAAACAGACGGCTGCAAATCGATCTTAAAATCCTTAAATATTAAAAATCCTGGTTCCAGAGGATTATAGTTAAAAATATTTTCGATATCTGTTTGTGTGTTAATTGAATTTGTTCTATATTTGCACCTCGTTAAATAAAAATTAAAAAACTAATATTTAAACAATGTACGCAATAGTAAATATAGCAGGGCAGCAATTTAAAGTTGCT
>SEDB01000272.1 GCA_004210715.1 Pedobacter sp. | reverse complement strand
GGCACCATAAATTGCAGCAGAGGCATCTTTCAGCACTGAAATAGATTCGATATCATTCGGATTGAGTTGTGGCGTACCCAAAAAGATGGAGCCATCAATCACATATAAAACACTTTCGCCGTTTATTCCACCAGCACCCCTGATGTTAATTCTTGGGGTTGAGGTTGGATCGCCACCCTCGTTGGTTACAATTACGCCCGGAGATTTACCAGCAAGCACTTCGCCTACGCTATTCAACGACCTGGAATTCAGTTTATCAAGCGAAACGATACTCACAGCACCAGTTAGGGTTTCTTTCTTTTGCGTACCATAACCCACCACAACCACATCGGCCAGCAAAGAACGCTCCTCGCTTAATGTTACATTGATTACCTGGTTATCGCCAACTGTTACTTCTTTGGTGCGGTAGCCAATCATCGAAAAGGAAAGCACGCTTTGTGCGCCAACTTCAATTCTAAAAGTACCATTGGCATCAGTTATGGTTCCTATTTGGGTACCCAACACTTTTACTGAAACACCTGGCAAACTTAAACCTGTTGAATCTTTTACCGAGCCGGTAACAATTCGATCTGGTTTATTAAAGGTAGCATTGTTTAAGATGACATAATTGCCATGCTCCATTACTTGTAAACCTAATTTATCGAGTAAAGACCGGACAGGTTCCATTTTAAAATCGCCACTTACAAAAGTGTTCTTGCTTTTTAGCAGATCTGGATTGTAAACAAAGTTCAATCCTGAGTTGGATTCAATTTCCCGGATAATCTCCGTTAAGCGGCGTCCTTTGGTAATCTTGATACTAATTCTACTGTTCTCCAACCGTTGGGCCATGCCCGCAGAAGCGAAGATTGAGCTGCAAAATATGCAGAGTATTGAAAATGTTAAGCATGAGTATTTCATGATTTTAGAAAGGGCTTGTGTCCTCTTGGGTGAGGTTGTTCTCATTTGTTTGATTATTGTATAGTGAAAATTTGTTTGTTGCTACTTTTGGTTTATCTTTTTCATTATTGATAGATTTTAAAGCGTTTATGATCTTTGCTTTCGCTGAGACGTAGATGATGCAAATCGCAAAGGATGTCGAGAATTTCTGATGGTGCTTGTCCGCTGTTAAAGTCTGCGGTACATTTTAAATTCAAAAACCGTTGCTGGCTAACCTGTATTTTGATATTGTAGATATATTCCATTTTTTGAATGACCTCAGCCAATGAACTGCCATCAAATGTTATTTTGACCACCTTTGTCGAAGCACCGGACTGAACAGCACTCTTTCCCGATTTTTTATTAAAACTTAATACTTCTCCCCTTGTTAAAGTGCCGAGTGATCTGGTTGCTTGCCGCACTGCAACCTTTCCAGTTGCCACGGTAATTTTCAGTAAATCTTCATCAGCAATATCGCTAATGCGGAAAGAGGTACCTAAAACCTTTACTTCAAGATTTGAATTCAACTTTACCTGAAATGATCTTTTTGATTCGTGCACCACCGAAAAGAATGCATCACCACCAATAAGTTTTACGATTCTTTTTTCTGCAGAAAAATGAGCCGGGTAAGTAATTTTAGTATTCGGCTCAAGAATAACCTTTGAACTATCGGGCAATGTAATTTCCTTGCGCTGATTAGCATTGGTGTAAGCCGTAAGCTCAATTTTGGATTCACTGATTTGCTTTCCGGTTTTCCAAAACAACAACCCAACTGATAAGGTTACCAATAGCAGGGCGGCAATTTTTATCCAAGGGGAATAAAATAACTGTGTTTTGGCGCTTTTTGAATGTGTGCCATAATTGATGTGCTGACGCATGCTTTCTGCGATTTGCAGTTTGCGATCGTGGGCTAATGATTGATGGGTAGGTAATGAACCGTACCATTCCTCAATCTTTGTGATCTCGTCTTGATCGGCATTTCCAGCTAAATATTTTTGCAGCAATTTCACTGCCTCTTCCTGTGTCATTTGAATAGATGTCAGTTCAAATGCAAAAAGGTACTAGCGAAACTTGTTATCGATAAGTTAAGTTTTGGTTAAGTCAGAAAAAACGCGATAAGAAGGATATAGGAGAGGTTTTCACGAAGTATTTTCATGGCAGCGGTAATCTGGTTTTTTACGGTTTGCACCGACACGCCAAGTTCTGTTGCAATCTCTTTAATCGATCGATCTTGTGTTCGGCTCATGGAAACCACTAAGCGCATCCTTTCTGGCAGGCGGTTCAAGGCTGCCTCAACATCTTGATTCAAATCCTTTAAAAGAAGTGCCGAATCAGTTTCTTTAGACAATTCTAAATTCATTAGGTAGCTAAGTTCTGCTTGGTGGCCGTTACGCATTGCTTCAGATTTGAAGTAGTTAATTACCCGATATTTAACCGATCCGTACAAATACCCTGTTAAACTTCCTGCCAACTCAATAGTCATTCTATTCTCCCAGAGCGAAATAAAAATTTCCTGGGTAATATCCTGCGCAACCACCTCATTCCCTGATTTCTTGAATGCGGCATCAAAAACAAATTCCCAATAACGATCAAACAATTCATCCATGGCCCGATGATCGTTGTTTTTTAAAGAATTGATTAAGGTATTGTTCAACATAGTTTTTGCTCCAGACAAAACTATGCAGCCAATATTCCCTTATCATTAATAAATCTTAAAGAATACCCCTATCGCTCGAGATCGTAATAAAGTTGATAGCTGAGTGGAGATTTTAAAATTGATTAGGAATAGTTTTAAGAAAGGAGACAATCATAATGATTAATATTAATCTAACGTGGATACCCCAAAATAGAAATAGCCACAGGTTAATACCTACGGCTATTTCTATTTTGATCCAATCGATTAATCAAAAACGAAAATTGCTTTCTCTTTATTTGATTTGAACACCATTAATGCGAAGTTTGGCCCAGTTGCCCGGAAAACCTTGTCCTCTGATATAAGTGTTTAGATACGGATGTCCTTTTAAGTTGGGATGATAAATGTTTTCAAAGGAAAAGCTCATTTGTGAACTTGTCTTTTCGGTAACGGTTACCTGTTGATCGGTATCGGTACCAGATCCTGTGGTAAAAAAAACATCGCCAACTTTGGCGTTGAAATCTGCACGAACAACCCTCAAATCAGGATATTTTGGATCACTGGCAATGAGTTTACCCTGCTCATCAATACGCAGGTACGAGATGCTGATCGCATCGCCTCCAATCAAAGAATAGAATTTGTAGAATAGCTTACCGTCAATCAAAGTACTGTCTTGAATCGTGGTATAGTTTTCCTTGTTGGTGTACCAAAGGTTTCCCACCTGCATCGGCAGAAAAGAATCTATAGGTTTAGGAGGAACGATGTTACGGTCTTTTTTACAACCGAAAGTGATCATGATGGTTAAAAGCAGCAGTACGATACTGTTTTTAAGAGCGGTGTTTTTCATGTTTTTTGATTTGAGATTTTATAACCCAAACGGGTAAAAACGCATTTATGCTACAAAATGTTAAACATATATTTTTAC
>SEDB01000271.1 GCA_004210715.1 Pedobacter sp. | reverse complement strand
CCTGCAGTTGCAAACATATTAGAAATTGTTTGTAATACAACTGGCATGGGCTTTTCTGCCGTTGCTAGAGTAACTTCTGATAAATGGGTGGTTTGTGCCGTTAATGATAACATAAATTTTGGACTGAGTCCTGGCGGGGAACTGCGTTTAGAAACAACAATTTGTAATGAAATCAGGCAGCATCATCATCCTGTTATTATAGATCATGTTTCTGAAGATGAACAGTTCGTAAATCATCATACGCCGAAGCAATATGGCTTTCAAAGCTATATTTCGATGCCAATTATTACAAAAAGCGGAGGTTTTTTTGGTACTTTATGTGCTATTGATCCAAAACCAGCTAAGCTTAACAATCCAACTACGATTGGCATGTTTAAAATGTTTGCAGAACTAATTGCTTTTCATTTAGATGCATTAGAAGAGTTGGCTTCATCAGAAGAAAGATTGCATGTAGAACAGGAAACAGCAGAAGTTAGAGAGCAGTTTATTGCCATACTTGGACACGATTTACGCAACCCACTAAATGCAATATCAAATAGTGCTCAGCTTTTGGCCAGAATAAATCTCGATGATAGAACCCAGAAACTTGTAAATATTATCAAAGATTCATCTTTTAGGATGAATGGATTAATTGAAAATATGCTTGATTTTGCTAGCGGTAGATTAGGAGGCGGAATTAATGTTTCGCTCACACCTGATGAGGATTTAGAAAAAGTTTTATATCAGGTTGTAGAAGAAATACATGCCATTTCACCAGATAAAAAACTGAAACTAGATTTTAATATCGCACACCCCATTTATGCTGATGGAAAACGAATTGCACAACTTTTTTCTAATTTATTAGGCAATGCTTTAGCATACAGTTCTGTTGATTCTGCGATTGAAATTTCTGCGCTTACGACTGAACAGGATTTTAAACTCTGTGTTGCGAATCCAGGTAAAAAAATTCCAAAAGCTGCAATGGAAAGATTATTTCAGCCATTTTCAAGAGGAGAGGTTGAGCCTAACCAAAAGGGATTAGGGTTAGGTTTGTATATTTCTGCAGAAATTGCTAAAGCCCACGGTGGAACATTAGAGGTAAGTTCTGACGAGGAAAGAACTTGTTTTACGCTTACTTTACCTACGTCGAAATGATTGTAAACGATCAACTTCCAACTTCAACGCTACTCGAAATTAAAATTGGCGATCATATTGAGCGAGATACAATTTCTGGTCAAGTTTCGAAAATTGATATTCAGGAAACCGATGAATACCTTCAGTTTTTATTTAATATGGATAGCGATAAACAGATAGTAATCAGAAAACTAAAGCAGGTTTGTTAAACTACAATATTGGCACTTGGATAAAATATTACTTGAAGTGATTTAATTTTTTCGTTTTATAACTTGTAATATCCTGCTATAAATTGAATTTCATTTTAAGTTTGCGTGGCCAGAATGATTCTTTTTTTCCTTGCTACAAAACAAAAACTCACATTTTAAATCTAGTGATTTTGAATTGTATGTTTTTCGGAATATTCTTACCTTCATAATTCTAACCAAATATATTTTTTGTTATATATGAAAGTGGACTACATCGCTTTGTCTGTTCCTGTTTTTTTTCTTTTGATCGGAATAGAACTTGCTTATAACTTTTATAAAAAACTTAATTATTATCGGTTAAACGATAGCATCTCGAACTTGAGTCAGGGAATAGGGCAGCAACTGACTGGAATTTTCATGAAGACCGCGTTATTTTTTGGCTACAAATACATTTTTGAACATTGGCGGCTTTTTGATTTGCCGAAAACCCTTTGGGTTTGGATAATCCTTTTCATCGGAGTAGATTTCTTTTACTATTGGTTTCATCGCATGAGCCACCAGGTTAATGCACTTTGGGCGGCACACATTGTACACCACCAATCAGAAGAGTATAATTTAACTGTTGCTTTACGGCAAAGTTGGTTTCAAGGCTGGTTTAGCTGGGTATTTTATTTGCCTTTGGCTTTTGCTGGTTTCGATCCGATTATGTTTTTAACCTTAAGCTCATTTAATACTTTGTATCAATTCTGGATACACACACGAGCGATAAAATCTATGGGGTTTTTGGAATATATTCTGAATACACCATCACATCATCGGGTTCATCATGGTTCAAATCCAAAGTACATTGATAAAAATCATGCAGGCACATTAATTATATGGGATCGATTTTTTGGAACCTTTCAAAAGGAAGAAGAAGAAGTGTATTATGGCATTACGAAACCTTTAGCGAGTTGGAATCCTGTTTGGGCAAACCTGCATTATTGGGATGATTTGGTTCGAACGGCTCGAAAATCTCCACGAATACAGGATAAGATTAAGATTTTTTTAAAACCACCAGGTTGGTTTCCTCAACATTTAGGAGGATTTCAAAAGGCACCCGAAATAGATCCTGAAACCTATCGAAAATATAATCCCGTCTTTCAATCGAAACTAATTGGTTATGTTTTAGTTCAATTTATAATTGCCCTGACTGCAGGTTCCGCTATACTTTTTTCGTACACAAAAATAGAAACTTTGTCGCTAATATTTGGTTCAACCTTTACCATTTTCACTTTAATTACCTGTGGTGCTTTATTAGAAAAGAAAAACTGGTTATTAAAATTCGAATATTTTAGGTTAACTATTGGTTTTATACTATTAATTGTGTTTAAATTTCCAATCGGATATCAGGTTATATTTGCAAGCATTCAGTTAATATCCGTAATTTGGTTTTTCAATTTGCAGAAAGAAAATTCCGAAACTAATGAAGACTAAATTATTCTCTTTTATTTTTGCGCTCGTTTTTATTATCCAACTTTATGCAGAAACAGAGGGTAATATTCAACTGCGTAATTTTTCCAAACCATTCATCGCAATTACCCTTTTAATATGGCTTTATTTGAGTACCAATCTTAAAGGAAGATTTCATAAGCGCATATTTACAGGATTGGTATTTGCATTGGCGGGTGATGTTTTTTTGATGCTGCAATCCAACAACAACAGTTTTTTTACCTTCGGATTAATTGCCTTTTTACTTTGCCATATTTTTTATATCAGAGCGTTTATTCTGGATCATAAATCAAACCCTGGTCTTAAAAATTCGTTTTTTTTGTGGTTTGTGGGCGCATTAATCATTTTCTGTGTCGGCCTATTTTTCTACCTACAGCCATATTTGGGAAGCATGCAATTTGCAGTATTATTTTATGCAATTATCATCACTTTTATGGCTATCATGGCGGTTAATCGTTACGGAAAAGTTAATATTTTTAGCTATAAACTGATTTTATACGGGGCGCTATTCTTTCTTCTATCAGATAGTGCCTTGGCTGTAAACAAATTTACACAACCTATTCCTCAAAGCGGCGTTTTAATCATGGCTACCTACATGATCGCCCAATTTTTAATCGTTTATGGAAATAGCAAATAGTCTATCTGAAACATTTAGAAATCTCGGCGAATTTTTAATCCTATCACTATCTATTGCTGTCAGTTTCAACTGAAGGAGATTTTAATTCATTTGTTTTTTTTCTTTATCCAAAACAGTAAAAAGCTGAACCAACCGATCTCCGTTTTCATCAACCAATGTTAGTGTATGCTTACCGGGCAATGGACTAATCGCAAGCTGGTGATAATTTATGGTTGTCGCGACAAATTCATTGTCGATATGCCAGTAGATTTTTGATTGTTGATTTCTGTGCGCTGCGTTCAAAACAATTTTACCTCTGGTACCGTCCAATTCTAAGGGAATATAAACAATAGCACCGTTTTTAGGATAAATCAATTCCATTGCATTATTTCCGCCAGAATTTTCACAGCCAGACATAAACGGAGGCAAGCTTTTATAATCGCTATTTTTTATTTTGTAATAATATTCCATTGCTGGTGGCAGAATAAACCAATTCGTATGTTGCATATTGGTTACACTTTCGCATTGGTCTGTTACGCGGTAGATTCCGGTTCTATCCAAATGAATCAACTTATGGAAAGGGCAAACTGTAGTTTTTTCTCCAGCTGTTGGTACCAATTCATCTACTATGCTCGAGCAATATTCTCCGGCTTTATAGCCACTTTGTTTACAAACTTTAATTTTTTTTAGTTTTGTAATTGGAGTTTCAAACCATTTTCCGTTAGGTAGCAGCTTGAATATATCAAACAGGACGGGAGCTGCTGCCTCAATACCAACCAGACCAGGTCGGCCTTCACCATCGGCATTTCCCACCCAAACGCAAACCACATAATTTGGTGTTAATCCAATTGCCCATGCATCACGAAAGCCAAAGCTTGTTCCTGTTTTCCAAGCTACCCTTTGTGAAGAAGAAAACTGCTCCCATAAACCTTCATCGCCAGGTCTCATCACTTCTTCCATGGCATTAAAAGTTGACCATATAGCGCCATGATCTAAAAATGAATTGCGTTGATAATCTTTTTCTTCTTTCTCGTTGGAAGTAAAATAAGTTGCTGGCTTGTAATCTGATGGGTTGTACAAACCCTTAAAGGTGTTGAAATGATTAAGTGTGCGAACCATGCCCATATAGGTATTGGCTAGATCCCACATCGTAACTTCACTTCCTCCTAAAATTAACGATAATCCGTAATGATCTGCTGGCTGGTTTAATGTTCCAATCCCCAGTTTTTTTAGTTTATCATAAAACCTTTCATATTTATATTGTTGCAACATTTTTACTGCCGGAATATTCAAAGAACGACTTAAAGCTTTGTCTGCAGCAATGGCTCCATCGTAACCCAAGTCATAGTTTTGAGGAGAATAACCAGCAATTTGAGTGGGTACATCAGCAACTAAGGTATGTGGTAAAATAAAACCATCATTCAGCATGCTGGCATAAAGCAATGGTTTTAGGGTACTTCCCGGACTTCGAGGTGCTTTAATCATATCAACATGGCTCTGCAAATCTGCATTTTCTGGTTGATAAATATTTCCAACATAACTCACTACTTTTCCGCTTCGAGCATCTAAAACCAGTGCAGAAATGTTGTTGATATCATTCGCTCTATATCGATTATTATATCGTTTTAAAATTGAGTTGATTTTTAGTTGAATATCTTCATTCAAAGTTGATTTTATTCTAGTTGAATTGATTTCTAAACTGGCTCTCTCGGCTTTAAAACGGTTGAGCAGATGTGGTGCATTTTGAGGTAAAGCAAGCGGTTTGCCAGGAACAGGTTCCAGTTTGGAAAGATTAGCTGTTTGCTGATCGATATATTTTAGCCTTGCTAATTTATCCAGCAAATCATTACGTTTTTTAATTAAACGAGAGGAGTTTTTCCCAGGATGAACTAAGGATGGACTATTCGGCAGAACAGCCAAAGTTGCCATTTCGCCCCATGATAGGGCATTCGCATCGCGACCATAATAACGCCAGCTTGCAGCCTCCAAGCCTACAACATTACTGCCAAATGGTGCATTCGCAGCATATAAACCAATGATTTCTTCTTTTGAATATTTGATTTCTAATCGAAAGGCCAAAATTACCTCCAAAAACTTTTGCCAAATGGTTCGGTCTTGCTTTCTTGATAAACGAATTAC
>SEDB01000270.1 GCA_004210715.1 Pedobacter sp. | reverse complement strand
TGAAATGGATCCTGATATAAACTAAAATCACGTCTCATGGCCGCATTAACATCAGCTAAATAGATTTTGTATTCAGTAACCAATCTTCTGTAAATTACATTAAGCGATCTGATGGTATTGTTAACCGCTGTAAGGGAAGGGGTGTTGCGGTCATCGGCGAATTGAAGCGTACAAAGAATAGGGACAAGGTTTTGTTTTAAGCTTGTAGTAATCAATGAGCGCATATTGGCTTCGGTTTGTGCAATGCTGCCCCGATTATTGGCAATCGCTAAGGCATCGTTAATGCCCATTGAAATGACAATAAAGCCAGTTCTATCTTTAATCGCATTATCAATTCTTAATAAACCCTGAAAAGTAGTTTGCCCTCCAATGCCATGATTGGTTATATCTACAACCTTATTTAGATAACAATTGGCGAAGTTATTTTTAAGCATGGCTTGAAAACCAGCACCATTAACACCTTCTACAGTACTTGCACCGAAGGTTACAATATTTATACTGTCTTTTGCATAAAACTGAGCAGCCTCCGGACAACTTACTCGGGGAGGAGTAGTAGTTTGTGTAAAACCAGAAAAACTAAAAGAAAAAAGCAACACCAAAAGGTTAAAAAGTCGCGTGCTAATTCTCATTACAATTGATTCATTCGGGTTTTAATTGGGATATCTCTTAAATGGTGCAATTTAATAAAAAATGGTTTAAAATATATTTCATTGAGTTGAATTTTATTTAAAAACAACAATTATTTAATAGGTCGATTATGAATGATAACTTGGTGTAGAAAAAGCAAACCAATTTTCGAAATTGGCACGGATATTTACAAATTGAAATTGCTTTCAGTTTACATATTGCTCCTGCATTTTCGGCTAAAATCCTATATTTGCCCAAATTGATTTTGTTATGCAAGAGATTAAAAATTATGTAGAAACGCACAAACAACGTTTTTTAGATGAGTTGTTTGAGTTATTGCGTTTTCCTTCAGTTAGTGCTGATCCAAAATATAAAGGCGATGTTTTAAAAACTGCCGATTATGTGGCACAAAAACTGAAAGATGCTGGAGCAGATCATGTTGAGATTTGTCCTACAGCAGGATATCCTATTGTTTATGGTGAAAAAATTATAGATAGTTCCTTGCCTACCGTTTTAATTTACGGCCATTACGATGTGCAGCCTGCAGATCCATTGGAGCTTTGGCATACACCACCTTTCGAACCAACAGTTCGTGATGGAAAAATTTATGCCCGTGGCGCATGTGACGATAAAGGACAATTCTATATGCATGTAAAAGCATTCGAATTGATGATGGAAACCAACACTTTAGCCTGTAATGTTAAATTCATGATCGAGGGTGAAGAGGAGGTTGGATCGGCTAATTTGGGAATTTTCGTAAAAGCAAATACGGAGCGTTTAAAGGCTGATGTAGTTTTGATTTCTGATACCTCGATGATTAGCATGGAACATCCTTCTATTGAAACTGGTTTACGCGGCCTTGCTTACATGGAGGTAGAAGTTGTAGGTCCGAACCGCGATTTACATTCTGGTGTTTACGGTGGTGCTGTCGCAAATCCGGCTACCATCCTCTGCAAAATGATCGCTTCTTTGCATGATGAAAACAACCACATTACCATTCCTGAATTTTACAACAAGGTGGTCGAATTGACTGATGAAGAAAAGAAAGCCTTAAATTCTGCTCCTTATGATGAAACAGAATACAAACAAGATTTAGATATCGAAGAAGTTTGGGGTGAGAAGGGTTATTCTACTTTAGAGCGCACCGGAACTCGTCCTACCCTGGAAGTGAATGGTATTTGGAGCGGCTACATTGGCGAAGGTGCCAAAACTGTTTTGCCAAGTAAAGCAAATGCGAAAATTTCGATGCGTTTGGTGCCAAATCAAAGCTCAGAGGAGATTGCCGAAATCTTTACAAAACATTTTGAAGGAATTGCACCAAAAAATGTGAAGGTTAAAGTAACGCCTCATCATGGTGGCGAGCCAGTGGTTACGCCAACCGATAGCATTGCTTACCAGGCTGCAGAAAAAGCCATTGAAGATAGTTTTGGTAAAAAAGCGATTCCAACCCGTGGTGGAGGAAGTATTCCAATTGTTGCTTTGTTTGAAGATGTTTTAGGTATAAAATCAGTGCTTTTCGGTTTTGGTTTAGACAGCGATGCCCTGCACTCTCCAAATGAAAAATACG
The DNA here is from genome assembly GCA_004210715.1 of Pedobacter sp. GTDB lineage: Bacteria > Bacteroidota > Bacteroidia > Sphingobacteriales > Sphingobacteriaceae > Pedobacter. The sequence continues at coordinate 3,408 of SEDB01000270.1, read as the reverse complement.
ATATATACAATTATTATAAAGGAATTGAGACTTTGCCTTTGTTCCATAAATATTTCGCTGAATTAAGCAAATAAGGTACTCTTGTTTGTAGTCAGTTATTAAAGCAATCCCTGTTTGATCATGCAGTGCCCCCAAAAAGTTAGACACTTTATGGGGGCATTTTTATGAGTAGAAAAGTTAAGCATAGCTTAGAATTTAAATTGGCTATCGTCAATCAGATCTTAAAAGGAGATAAATCTCGGGCCACAATCTCAAGAGAAAATGGTCTTGAAGGACGCATGGTGCTTCAGTGGATGCAATTCTATAAACGTTTTGGTGAGGCCGGACTCAGGCCACAGTCAACGGTCTATTCTTTAGAGAATAAACTCGAAGTTATCCGATACTTTATAGACAATCAAGTATCTTTGAGAGAGGCTTGTCTCCAGTTTAACATTAGATCCAATAGCGTACTATCCAACTGGTTGAGGATATACAGGGCTGGCGGAGCCGAGGGGCTGTCCGAGGAAACAAGAGGAAAAAAACGTCTTATGAAGCCAAAGATTTCGAAAAAAGTACCAGAAAAAACCTTGACGGAGAATGAACAACTTTTAGAAGAAAACAAACGTTTACGTGCGGAGGTCGCGTTTCTAAAAAAGTTACGAGCCTTAATCCAGAAAGAAGAATCAAAGAAAAGCAAAAAGCTCTGATCGTTCATGGATTAAGGAAGAGGTTTGATCTATCAATACTTTTGAAGGTCGCCAATATTGCAAAAAGTTCATTTTATTACTATATGAAGCGTAATAAGGTGGTTGATAAGTACGAAGCGATTAGGACACGTATCATTGCACTTTCCAAGCAGCATAAGGGTAGGTATGGCTATAGGCGAATGTTATTTCAGCTAAAAAAGGAAGGGTATAAGATCAATCATAAAACTGTATTGAGGCTAACTGGTGAGATGGGTCTGAAAAGTATTATCAGGCTTAAGAAATATAGATCCTACAAAGGAGAAGAGGGTAAAACTGCACCCAATATACTCAAGAGGGAATTTAATGCAGAGAGACCGAACCGATACTACACTCTGACCAGGGATGGCAATACAGGATGAAGGATTACCAAGGTATCCTGCGGAAGAATAGAATTATTCAAAGCATGTCAAGAAAGGGCAACTGCCTTGATAATGCTGTAATAGAAAACTTTTTTGGTACGCTGAAATCTGAGATGTTTTATCTCAAAAAATACTTGTCAGTAGAGGAGTTACAGAATGATATTGATGAGTACATCGATTACTATAACAACATTAGGATTAGGTTGAATTTAAAAGGAATGAGCCCGGTTGAATACCGAGCTCACATCCTAAATAATTAATTATTAAGTTTGTCTAAACTTTTGGGGGCAGTCCATCATTCAGACAGGGATTTTTTTTGAAAATGAATGGCAGTTTTTCATTGGTACTGTAGTCCTGCCATTGCTCATAGTCCTCATTTCGCTGCGCTACATTCCGGGCTATTTAGCGCTGTCAGGTTTACAATGGATGGGCAAACTTTCATTGGAGCTGAAAACCGTGCCACTTAAACCCGACCTGAATGTAAAATCCTTTACCGATTTTTTCTATCGGGAAAGGTTTGAAATGGGGGCGGGAACGAACAAACCGATGCGGACTACAACTGCTTTTCAAATCATTTTAAACCTCATCTGGTCGACTAAATTTTTTAAGATAATTTTTTTTTATAAATTGTGATCATGAAATACCTATTCTCATCTCTTTTACTTTTGGCAGGATCTGTTTCTTTTGCTCAAAGTACTAAATCGATTAAGCAATCCGGAAATCCAATATTTCAGGGTTGGTATGCAGATCCGGAAGCTGCAGTTTTTAATAACAAATATTGGGTTTACCCTACCTACTCGGCAAAATATAAAGAGCAGGTTTTTTTAGATGCTTTTTCTTCTGATGATTTGGTAAAGTGGAAAAAACATCCTCACGTTTTGGATACTGCTGCGGTAAAATGGGCAAATAAAGCAATGTGGGCACCTGCAATTGTTCAAAAAGATAAAAAGTATTATCTGTTTTTTGGTGCAAATGATATTCAAAGCGACAATGAGGTAGGTGGAATTGGGGTGGCAGTTGCCGATAAACCTGAAGGGCCTTACAAAGATCATTTAGGGAAACCATTGGTAGATAAATTTCACAACGGTGCACAACCGATTGATCAGTTTGTTTTTAAAGATAAAGACGGGCAATATTATTTAATTTACGGTGGTTGGAAACATTGCAACATTGCTAAATTGAATGCTGATTTTACGGGTTTTGTGCCTTTTGATGATGGGACTACTTTTAAAGAAATTACGCCTGAAAACTATGTAGAAGGACCATATATGTTCATTAAAGATGGTAAATATTATTTTATGTGGAGTGAAGGTGGCTGGACAGGACCTGATTACTCCGTAGCTTATGCCATTGCAGATTCGCCTTTTGGACCATTTAAAAGAGTAGATAAAATTTTAAAGCAAGACCCTGAGATTGCTAGAGGTGCAGGCCATCATTCATTAATTATCAATGAGAAAAAAGGTACTTATCACATCGTTTACCACCGCCGTCCGTTAACTGAAACTGATGGAAATCATCGCGTTACCTGTATTGATGAAATGAAATTCGATGCTGATGGAAAAATTCTTCCTGTAAAAATTACCAATGAAGGCGTGAAGGCGCAAAAGTTTGAGTAGTTTATTGCCAGTGCTTCGTTTCCAGCAAATAGAAAAAATTGCTGGTTAAATTTGATGGAGGAAAGTCTCGCTTTGTAGAATCATTTACAAACTGATACTTTCCTCCATTATTTTTTCAGTTTTGTTGCTCTCTTTTCCAAGTCTGTTAAAACCCCAGGCACAAAGCAGGAGCATACACGCCAAACCTAACCATAGCCAGTTATAACTTAAGTTTTTAGCAATATAAAATCCAAACAACGGGCCAATTACCTGTGCGCAAGACCAACTTAATGTATATCCAGCAGCATATAAACCCCTGTTATGTGCATTGCTTCGGCTGATTACGATGGTGTTGATAAATGGTAAAGAAAACATTTCTCCTCCGGTAAAAATAATGATGACCAATACTGCTGAAATTAGGTGGAAACTTATTGGCGCACTTAGCATTAAATAAGATATGGCAAAAAGAACTGCCCCAATAATGATGAAGAAAATTGGCGGTCTTTTAGCTTCAATTTTGTTAATCATGACCATCTCAAATAAAGCAATTACTGCTCCATTTATACCAATGATAATGCCAATGGCAAATTCATCGATATGCCATTGTTCCTTAAAAAATACCGGAACAACCCTAAACATTAAAAAGGCACATGTAATGAAAACCGTAGTAAGTAGAATGAATTTTACATAGAAAACATCCTTCCAAGGTTTCATAATAACCATATTAAG
>SEDB01000269.1 GCA_004210715.1 Pedobacter sp. | reverse complement strand
TTGGATATCGCTAATTCTATATTAAATCGTCATTTCGAGCGAAGCCATGAAATCTTTGAATATGTATTGCCTGGTTCAAAGATTTCTCTATTCCGCTGCGCTCCAATCGAAATGACGGAGGGACAATGATTCCTTTGTTTACTTAACAACTCTTGAAAGGAGTATCATTGGAAATCGCTACAGTTATACATTGCACCGTCAATTCGAGCGAAGCCGAGAAATCTTTGAATGTATATTGCCTTGTTCAAAGATTTCTCTATTCCGCTGCGCTCCAATCGAAATGACTGAAATGCCACAATTACAATGATTTAATGGACAAAGTGGCTCTGAAGAATCAAATTCATTTCCGTATGTTCTGTGTTTCCGTGGCAAAATATTAAATGAAAATTCCAATTAATTCGAACGGTGGATAGGTTTTAAATTCGACCTTACAGGTTTTTGTTTAATAAACCTGATGTGAACGGCATACTTTTTTGAGATTCCTTCGACAAGCTAAGGATGACACTCGCAAAAAAGATATAGTGAGCAGCAGGGCTGAAATAACCGAAGTATTACTGGCCGTTTATCTCTAACGACCTACCCACTAACATCGGACGGGCAGCCCTACATGCGTTAGCCTATTTGGTCTTTCAACTCTCGGGGTTTACAAACCACTGCAGTCGCCTGCAATGCTCGTGCGCTCTTACCGCACGTTTTCACCCTTTCCAGATTTACATCTGGTGGTATATTTTCTGTTGCACTAATCCGTAATTCAGGTTTTCATTCCTAAATTCCTTTCCGTTAGAAAGCGAGATGCCCTACGTTGCCCGGACTTTCCTCTCTCTCGATTTTACTCGAAACAGCGATAGAACAACCTGCATTTTGCGCAAAGATGAGCTTTTTTAGCCAGATAAAATTAAGAATTATAATTATTTACAATTCTGCAATTGAGTAGAAACTTGTGAATAGGGAACAAAGCCTTGGTTATTTCCAAACGAATTGGTCACATAAACCATTACCTGTGCAACATCAATATCGGCTAACTCTGGAAAACCTGGCATTTTCTCCTTGTATTCTTTACCATGAATAACTAAAGTTTCATTTGTACCATTTTTGATAATACAAGCTAAACGGGTTTTATTACTTTTCATAAAAACCGAATCGGTTAATGGGGGAGCAAGTTGGCCCAAACCTTCGCCATTTTCGCCATGACAATTTTGGCATTTAGCTTTATAAATATCTTTGCCGTTCGACATGTAGTTTTGTAAATCGATGGTTTCTTGATTTTGGCAAGAAGCAATAATTGCTAAAATTGAAATTAGAAAAATAGAGTTGATGATGAATTTGCGCATCGATGTTAATTAAGTTATTTTTTATCTTCAGCTAATAAAACCGGAATATCTTTTTTCAATTGCTCAACCTGGTCTTCTTTAGTTCCATCATAAGCACCACGAATGCGTCTTTGTTTATCAATTAAAACCAGGTAACCTTGATGAATGTAGCCATCTTTGGCCGTACTGTCTTCACCCACAGCAACTAGATAATTTTTTTCTGCAAGTGTGTAAACGCTGTCCTTGCTACCGTAAAGGAATTGCCATTTTGGACCGTCAATACCTAATTTTTGTGCGTATTTCTTTAATGCCGATGGTTTATCATATTTAAAATCAATAGTATGAGATATAAACATTACATCTGGATTAGTCTTAAATTCATTATAAACCGTCAGTAAATTACGGTGCATAGTTGGACAAATAGTGGTGCAAGATGTGAAGAAAAAATCAGCTACATATACTTTACCATCAGTAATTTTATTTGTTGTTACTACGCTATCCTGATTCAAAAATGACCAGTTTGGAACGGTTTGATAAACCGTATCTATCTTTTCTACACCTGCAGCATCTCTAATCGTTTCAGCATGGCGTTCGCCATAAAAGGGAAGTTTTTTTTCTTGCTTGCAAGATGAAAGTATGGTAGTTGATAGCAAACAAACGGCTATTGATGATATAATTTTATTCATGATAATTTAATAAAGTGTAAATATACAACCTCTGTTTTGTTGGAGGGAATTATATGTGGTTTTGTTACTTTTATTAAGGAAAAGTATATTAAATAGTGATTGTGCCTCCTAAAGAATAATTGAGTTTTTTTTTTGTAGGCTAAGAATTCATGACGGAATAATAATTTCAAAAAAAATCCAGATACAGGATAGTGTATCTGGATTAATAAGTTTATCAAAAGCAATTGGCTAAGCCTGCAAATCGGCCATTATAGCTTTAATTTTATCACCTAATTCCTCATTTACTTTTGCAAAATCAGCTCGATCTGCCAAAGGTGCATTTACGCTGCAATAAAACTTAATTTTTGGCTCGGTACCACTTGGACGAGCAGAAACGATGCTCCCATCTTCAGTAATAAACTGCAATACATCAGAAGTTGGGTAGTCTAATTTTGTTACTTTTCCAGTTGCTAAATCAGTTTCCTGGCTCAATTCGTAATCTTTCAATACCGAAACTTTTGATCCGCCTAAACTCGCAGGTGGGTTTTCACGGAATTTTACCATCATGGCTTTAATCTCTTCAGCACCGGTTTTTCCTTTTTTGGTTAATGAAACTAAATCTTCTTTATACAAGCCGTATTCAACATACATATCTAATAATGCATTATACAAACTTGCGCCTTTATCTTTGTAATAAGCAGTCATCTCAGAAATGAAAGCAGCAGAAACAACAGCATCTTTATCGCGAACCAAATCGCCGATTAAGTAACCATAACTTTCTTCCCCGCCACCTATGAAATATTTTTTGCCTTCTAATTCAGTCATCAGCTGGCCAATATATTTAAATCCTGTTAAGGTATTGTAATAAGTTACATCTTTTTTCTTGGCAATTTCTTCGATTAGGTTAGAAGTCACAATTGTTTTCACAATGAATTGATTACCATCAAGTTTACCACTTTCTTCCCAAGCAGACAAAAGATAATTAATCAATAAACTACCAGTTTGGTTGCCATTTAGTAAAACCCATTCGCCTTCATTATCTTTTACCGCAATACCAACGCGGTCAGCATCAGGATCAGTCGCCAAAACTAAATCAGCATCAATTTCCTTTGCTTTTTTCATTGCCAGAGTTAGCGCATCTTTTTCTTCTGGATTTGGATAAACAACGGTAGGGAAATTACCATCAGGTTTACTCTGCTCTTCAACAACAGTTACATTTGTGAAACCAAATTGTGCCAAGGCTTTTGGCACCAAAGTAATTCCTGTACCATGAATAGGAGAGTACACAATTTTTAAATCATGTTGTCTTTTGATGGCATCAGGAGAAATTGAAAGCGCAGTAATTCCATCTAAATAAAGTTTATCTACAGCTTCGCCAATTAATTCAACATTTGCATCAACTCTTTCAAACTTCACTTCATCAATGCTTTTAATTTTATTTACCTCATCGATTACTAATGTATCATCCGGAGAAGTAAACTGGCCACCATCGGCTCCATAAGCTTTGTAACCATTATATTCTTTCGGATTGTGCGATGCCGTTAACATTACGCCACTTTTGCAACCAAAATGACGAACAGCGAATGATAATTCAGGTGTTGGTCTTAATGCCTCAAAAAAGTAAACATGAATGCCATTTGCCGAGAATACATCAGCTGTAATTCCGGCGAAGTAATCTGAATTGTTTCTGCTATCGTGAGCAATGGCAACGCTGATCTTTTCCCCTGGATATTTATTGTTCAAATAATTTGCTAAACCCTGAGTAGCTGTTCCAATAGTGTACTTATTTATACGATTAGAACCCGCCCCCATGATGCCGCGTAAACCACCTGTTTCAATTGATTGCATTGAGCTGTATTTTTAATTTAATATCTGGTGTTGAACAAATTTTAATTCATGAAGTTTGGTGTAATTGAAATATTTTCAATCTTTCCAAATTTTATTTTGTTGAGGGTGTTGCTTTTAAGCTGCTTTTGTTTATTTTCACGCCCCGATACAATAATAAAGAAAATCCAGTATTAAAATGAAAATATTAAAATTTGGGGGTACTTCTGTAGGTAGTCCCGAGCGTATGACGAAGTTGTTGGATATCATTAATCCAAATGAAGAACAAATTGTGGTTTTATCAGCGGTGTCTGGTACCACAAATAGTTTAGTAGAAATTTCAAATTATTTTTTAGCTGGAGATAAGAAGAAGGGAAGCGAGTGCGTTGAGAATTTGTATCAAAAATATAAAGATTTTGTTATTGAACTTTTGCCAGCTGCTGATTTTCAGGAGATGGGAAATGAAGTGATTGATTATCATTTCAGTTTTTTAGCCGTTTTAACCAACGATATTTTCACGTCAATTGAAGAGAAAGTTGTTTTAGCGCAAGGCGAATTATTATCTACAACCTTATATCATATCTATTTAAAGTCAATTGGTGTAGAATCTGTTTTGTTACCTGCATTGGATTTTATGAAAACAGACGAAGATAATGAGCCAGATATTCCATTTACAACGAAACACTTAACACCATTATTAGAACAACATAAAGGCAATAAATTATTTATTACACAAGGCTTTATTTGTCGTAATAGCTTTGGTGAGGTTGATAACTTACGTCGTGGAGGAAGTGATTA
>SEDB01000268.1 GCA_004210715.1 Pedobacter sp. | reverse complement strand
TGGGCTACAGGTGGTTTACGTACTTATAAATTCAACATCACAAGAGGAACTGTTGCAAAAGGTACATTCTTTTATGTGGGTGGCTATAAGCTGATTGCTGGAGCAAACTCAACAGATATCAGTCAGGCGAATTGGGTAGTAAGTAAGTTATACAACAATCTTCCTGGCGACGATGGTGTTGGCGATGTAACTGCAAATTTACTGGCTAATAGTGGTAATGCTGCAGGTATGGCCATTTTCGCAACAACAAATGTTGATTTAAATACCGTTCCATCAGATGTTGCTTTTTATGCTGGAACAGGAAATGCTTTTGCGAGTGGAGTGGGTTATGCCATCGTCGACAATGATTTTTACAAAAGAAATAACGGAACAAGTTTTCAACCTTTCTATCGTCAAGGCACCAATACTGATAAGGTTGGCGCTAACCCAGAGGCGGCGCAGTTTAGTTATCTGGGCGGTGTGTATAATGCTGCTACTAAAACCTGGACAACCAAGCGCAGCCATAAAACTGTCGCCGTTCCTAAAACTTCAGCTTTGGCTGTAATTCAGGAAATGACGGGTGCAACCCGGGTAATCAATTAAAAATCTTAGGCTGTCCGTTGTGACGGCCTTTTTTTGTATTCGATTTGGCATTTATAATTATCAAAAAAAATAATCCAGGTTAAGTTAATACTGTTAGGAAAGTGAAACAGTATTAATTTAATCTGGATTTTCTATAAGCTAAAATATTCTAAACTAAGTTATGCGTGTTTTTGCTATCGAATAACATTCTACGCAATTACCTTTTCTTTTGTTGATTTAATGCTCAGTTTCATCCCAATTCGAATCGTACCAGATCCCTTGTGGATTAGATTTTGGCCGAACATGATTTTATGATCTTTTGTTCTATATTTTGAAAGTGTTTTTAAAGGTTCAGCACCTTTAACACCGGTTTGCTGATCAACAGTGATTAAAACGCATCTGGCACAAGGTTTAACGGCAGAAAACAAGACGCCGCCAAGCTCAAAATCGCTAATGCTGTCTTCCACGTGCGGTTCTCCGCCTGTAAATACAAAATTAGGTCGAAACCTATCCATTAACACAGGTATTTCAAGTCGTTCGTTTAGCTGATCCAATGAAGACTGTCCGATAATTAAGCAGGGATAACCATCTGCAAAGCTTACAATGTCATTTTCTGATGCATATTTTGGATCAACATTTCTTTTTGTTTGTTCCTCCATTTTAACCAGACGTACACTAAATTTAAGATAATTGGAAAACCAATTACTTACATTCTCACTTACCTCAATACCAAAAGTTAAATCATCCCATATCGTAACTTGAATAGTTTCGCCATTTTGCTGAGCGATTGGAAATGATATGTATTGTTCGGGCTCGTTTTGATGTGATACCATAATATGATCTCCATTGATGCTCACCTTTAACAGAGATAATAATGGATATTTTCTTTGTGTGATAAATATGCCTTCGTCATCAACTAGCACCCACCTGCGGTCATATTGTAATCCGCGTTCTTCTAAGATAGATTCTCCTAAGCTTATTCCTCCTAAAGATTTAACGGGATAAATGTATATCCCTGAAAGCATCAAGTCATTCATATAATAAAGGTAATAAAGTCTTTGGTTTCAACCTGTATCAGCGCTAGTTTTTGTTTTCTTTTGAAATGGATGGAAGACATAACCTGCTTCTTATCTATTCATTATTTTTCTGTTGATTTCTAATAAACTGCATTTAAATCATTATCTATTTTTCGAATAGTGAATTTGTACAAGCGAATTATTAGCCAGACCCAGCGAATTTCAATTGGCGCTATTTTCAATAAAACAGGTGTGCTATTTTACATTACGAAATGTAGTTGTGTTTTAAAAATTACTTATGATCATCGATAAACAAAAATCCGAAAAAACGCTAGATACCATACAATTATTGGCCGATGGCGTGGTATACATCAACACCAATCAATGGTTGTTGGCATATTCCGCTTTTGCTTATTTGCATCAAAATATCAGGGAAAAATCGGTGGCTTTAATGTACAATATGGCGCTCTGTTATCGCTCTGCAAAAGAATATAAAAAAGCTATCGCGATGTTGGGCGAGGCACAGATGAAAATTTCAATGCCATCAGTTTTACAAAATAGCACCAGCCATTTGTCAAATTATTTATTGATGGATGAATATGAAAATGATTTTTATCGCCTTGCGCTAAACGAAACCGCGGTTGCTTTAAATAACAACATTGTGAAATTGCGCATCAGAAGAGTTTTGGTCGATATCAATCTGGAACTTGGAAACTGGCAGGAGATTATTCATTTATCGGCTTTGCCGGATATGGATAAATGTAAAAATGTGCAGGAGGCATTGGCTATCGCAAAATCTAAAACAAATACCTAAGAAAACAAATGAATATCTATCAAATAGAACAAGCTTATATCCAGGGGAAATCCCTTGATGAAATAAAAGAATTATATCAATCTGAAATTGTTGGCATTACAGATGAGCAACAAGTGGAGGTTTGGGAACAGGTTTGTGGTTTTGCAAATGTAGAAATGATCGATTACCTGATTGCGCAAGGCTGGCGAACGGCTGGAGTAGAAAACAGAAATGGCGATACCTTATTGCATTTTTTAGCAACGCCATTGCATAGTTACGATTATTTCATCAGTGAGAAAAGAGTTTTCGAATGCACCAAAAAATTGCTGGAGGCAAAGGTTAGTCCGCTAAGGAAAAATAGCGAAGGTAATACTGCTTTAATGTTAGGCGCAAAAGTTGCTTACACCGAAATGTTAGAGGCTTATGCCGAAATAGGTGCAAAAATCGATTTTACAGACCGAAAAGGAAATACCACACTGCATATTTTAGCTGAGTATTCTTACAGTGCAGTTTCTGATTTTGAAACAGCCCTGGAGCGTTTAATGATCCATCAAAGAGAGTCGAACTTTGATGAAAATAACCAAAGGCAGGTACAGGTGAGGCATGAGCTGGAATGGAGGCATAATGTAACTAAAGCCAGATTTAACCAATTTATTACTTTCGCCATTGTGGCCAGAGAATTTGGGATTGATCCATTTCAAAAAAATAACGAAGGCCAAACCGCTGTAGATATTGCAATATATCGAAAATCGAAATCTATTGGAGCCATTTTAAAAGGCGTTGATTTTGATGATCAGGAAAGGGCATCGCTTTATTTTAACGCCGGCGGAATGGATGTTCATCAAGCTTGTGTGCATAAGGATGTAGAAGCTTTAACGGCATTAATTACGCTAGGCGAAAACCTAAATGAAGCTTACGATAAAGAGAATGATAAGCATAACGGGATGACACCTTTGGCTATTGCCATGATGGAACATAGTTATGAGATTACAGATTTACTGCTGAAAAATGGGGCAGATGCAACACTTCGGGATAGCAAGTCATGGCATCCTTTTAGGTACCTGTTTACACCAAATTCTAGCGTAAACGTCAACTTTGAAAGGTTTAAAGAAAAAACTTTTCAGCGGATTTTAAAGGCCTACATTGATG
>SEDB01000267.1 GCA_004210715.1 Pedobacter sp. | reverse complement strand
GGGTTGTTATCCAATTTAAAGTTTTGGAAAGCCAGGCTTTTATTAAAGTCGAGTTTTGATTGGGCGTTAGCGTCTGCCGCATCGCCATCAAACATTTGTGCGCAAATATCAACACCCTCCGCTGCCAAAGCAATATCGAAACTGTCGGTTCCAGAACACATGGCAAACATAAAGCCTCCACCAGCGCAGTACTCTTTAATGTGCTTCGCTACTGATAATTTCATTTCTGAAACCTTTTTAAATCCAAGTCTTTTGGCAAGTGTTTCCTGATTTTTCACATCTTCCTGATACCACGTAGCATACCTAAAAGATGACCAGAAACGACCATACTGTCCGGTAAAATCTTCATGATGTAGGTGCAGCCAATCATATTTCGTTAGTTTATCCTGTAAAATATCATCGTCATAAATCACATCGTAAGGAATTTCGGCATAGGTTAAAACAAGTGTTACGGCATCATCCCAGGGCAGTTTGCTTTTAGGGGAATAAACAGCAATTTTAGGTGTTTTCTCTAGTTTAACCATTTCCATGTTTACCGATGGATCACTAATTTCATTGAGTAAGCTAACCACTTTTCCGTCAGCCATTACTTCATAAGAAACTCCCCTGATTTTTAATTCATCTTCAACGGTTTTGTTGTATTTGATCAGGAAACTTCCGCCGCGATAATTTAACAGCCAATCTACTTCGACCTGTTTACTGATGGTCCAGTAAGCAATTCCGTAAGCTTTGAGATGGTTTTTTTGGTCTTCATCCATGTAAATTAGTAGGGAAGAAGCTTTTAAGCCAATGCTTAAAAACAAGCAGAAAACCAACAGGTAATATTTTTTTCGAACGGCCATAATATAAAACACTAAAATAACTTATTTACTGCGTTAACGAAAATTTTATGTTTTATGTATTTTAAATGGTTTTGCGGCGTTTACAGGTCACAGCATTTTGTATCTAAACGTGACAGCAGCGGCAGCTCCCGGTTTTTTCAACCGGTGCTATAGCGAATGGCAGGGCTGCCTGCTGCCAAGAATGGAATTACCAATCATTTACTAAATATAAAAGATGTTGTATTAATACAAATTTGCTATTTTTGCCCTCTACTTTTAAAACATGAAGTTTTTTAAGTGATTAAAAATTAAATAAGTACCCACATTTGATATGAGTAAAGCAATAATAAAAACCGAAAAAGGTAATATGACTGTTGAGTTCTTTGAACAAGATGCTCCAAAAGCAGTTGCAAACTTTAAAAAATTAGCAAACGAAGGTTTCTATGATGGTGTAACTTTCCACCGTGTAATTCCTGATTTTATGGTACAAACTGGTTGCCCGAACTCAAAAGATGGTGCAACAGGGATGCCAGGTACTGGTGGTCCGGGTTATAAAATTGATTGTGAGTTAACAGGCGAAAACCAATACCATGATCGTGGCGTATTATCAATGGCACATGCTGGCCGTAACACTGGTGGTTCTCAGTTCTTCATTTGCCATAGCAGAACAAATACCGCTCACTTAGATCGTAACCACACTGTTTTTGGTAAAGCAGTTGAGAATGTTGATCTTGTGGATGATATCCGCCAAGGCGATAAAATTTTAGGAATCGAAATTATTGAAGGATAAATTGCGTTGAGCGTTTGGCGATAGGCGTATTAACCGCTAAACCCCAACCGCTAACCGCTTAACAAAATACATTATGAATTTAAGAGGAATTGTTGCCGTATCTGGCAGACCAGGTTTGTTTAAACTGGTTGGACAAAATAAAGTAGGTTACATTTTGGAAGGCTTAGATGCTCAAAAAACCAAAGTTGTAGCCAATATCACGAACACTAAATTAGCTTCTTTAGAAGACATTACGGTTTATGGTGAGGAAGAAGAAATTAAATTGGCAGATATTTTTGCTAAAATTACTGAAAAAGGATCTACACCAGATTTAAAAAGTGATTTGCGCCCATTCTTTTTAGAAGTTGCGCCAGGTCATGACCAGGAAAAAGTGTATGCTTCTGACATGAAGAAAATTGTTACCTGGTATAATTTGTTGAAAGATTTGCCATTATTCACTGAAGAAACTCCTGAAACTCCAGGTTCTCCTGCTGAAGTTAAGTTGGCTGAAGAGAAAGTTGCTGCTGATAAGAAAACAAAATCTACTGCTACAAAAGCAGCTGGAAGCGCAAAAGCAACTACCAAAACGTCTGCGCCAGCTAAAAAAGCAAACATGACAAGTAAAAAAGGAGTTTAAGCTCTTTTAACTTCCATAAGAAAAACACCAGGTACATCGTCTGGTGTTTTTTTATGCCTTTAAAAAAAGTAATAAAGAATGGCAATGATTACTAAAGAAATGATAATGCTAATCCAAAGCATTTTATTATTGCCGCTTTGATTACTTTTAAATCGGTATTGTCTTTTATATTTATCGTACATGTCTTTTTATTTTATGATGATTTTGGAATGCTAATTCCATACTGATTTACTCCTATCTATTCGCTATCTCCCATTCTCCATTTCCATCTTTCCTATTACGTATTAGGCATGATGGTAAGGTTCGCCTTTCAAAATGCTAAATCCGCGGTATAATTGTTCAACAAAAAATAGCCTGATCATTTGATGTGAAAAGGTCATATCTGACAGTGAGATTAAACCGTTTGCTCGTTTATAAATAGTTTCATCAAATCCATATGGGCCACCAATGATAAAAATTAAATGTTGAACACATCTTCATTTAATATTTTCCTATCTTTAGAATTTTCCGCGATTCAAAGATAATGTTAAAAACACAAGCACAAATAATATCTGGTTACAGCCAAAAAATAACTGAAGTTACCGGGCAAATCAATGAAACCAAAAAGTTGGTAGATCAGCTTTCGTTAGTACGAATCGGATTGTTTTTAGCCGAAATTCTATTTTTTGTTTTGCTATTAAATTCAGCAGATGACAACAGCAGAACGCTGATCCAGATTCTACTCCTATTTCCTGTTATTGGATTTGTATTCGTGGTGAGAAAACAGGCCAAGCTCGATCGTGAAATCGATTACCAAAAACAGTTGCTCTGGGTTTATCAAAATGAGTGGAATCAATTGAGCGCTCAACCAAATGGTTATGATGATGGTAAACAGTTTGAATCAGAATCTCATCCTTATTCTTCTGATCTTGATATTTTCGGTAAAGCTTCTTTGTACGCAATGATTAACAGATGCTACACTAAAACTGGAAAAACTTTATTAGCAGAGCGATTGGCTAACAAATCTACCAAAGTAGAAATTTTAGCCCGACAAGAAGCCGTAAAAGAAATCCAGGGAAAAATTGAAGAGACTTATGATTTTAGAGCCAACCTCCACGGCCATGATATTGAAAAAATTGAACAGATCAAAACCCAGTTGGAAGGCAGTTTGGGAGATCAGCTTGAATTTGTACGAAACCGTTTTTTGCGTTTTTATGTGGCTACTGCACCATATATTACTTTAGGTTTAGTACTGGCTTCCATTTTTATTGGAGGTTTATTTAGCAATTTCCTTGGGTTGTTTGTTTTCATTCATCTGGGGATAAATATATTTCTCAATTCCAAAATCAATTTGGTTTTTTACAGTTTTGGAGGAGGCTCAGGCTTGTTAAACAGTTATGCGGAAGCGATAAAATGGACGGAAAACCATCAATGGAAAAGTAGTTACATTCGTCAACTGTTTACTTCAGAAATTCCTGTCAGCAAAGAAATCAGAACTTTATCCAAAGTGATCCAAAAGTTCGATGCCAGACTGAATTTAATTGTTGGCGGATTTTTAAACGGTTTGTTTCTGTGGGACTTGCAATGTTGCATCAGCCTGGATAAATGGCATCATTCATCATCAAAAGATGTAATCACTGCACTAAACCACCTGGGCAATTTTGAGGAACTTATTTCACTGGCAACTTTGGCGCACAATCAGCCAGAATGGATTTTCCCTATAATGCAAGATACATTTGCATTTAAAGCTGTTGAAATAGGACACCCGCTAATTGCATTGGAGAGACGAGTGAGTAATGATTTCCACCTCGAAGAAAAACCAACAGTTGATATTGTAACTGGATCGAATATGGCTGGAAAAAGTACATTTTTAAGAACCCTTGGCATCAATATGGTTTTGGCATATACCGGGGCGCCAGTCTGCGCTAAATCATTGCAGCTTTCAGTTTTCTCGATTAATAGTTATATGAGAATTAAAGATTCATTGAATGAAAGTACTTCGACGTTTAAGGCTGAACTTGATCGTTTAAAAATGATTTTAGGCAATATTGAACAGGATAAAGATACTTTTGTATTGATTGATGAAATGTTACGCGGAACCAACAGCAAGGATAAATATTTAGGATCAAAGGTTTTTATAGAAAAATTGATAGCCGAAAAAACACCGGGTTTATTTGCTACCCATGATTTGCAACTGGCCGATTTGAAAGATGATCATCCTAAAGCGGTTCGTAATTTTCATTTTGATATTCAGTTTACGAATAGAGAGATGAAATTTGATTATAAACTAAAACATGGACCTTGCTCAACCTTCAATGCTGCAATTTTATTAAAGCAAATAGGATTAAGTTTGAGTTAGTTTATCTCACTAAGGTAACCGACCCTGTATATTTTACAGTAGTGTTATTTAAATGTGTACCGAAAATTACATAATAATAAACGCCAGTTGGTTGATCGTTGTTTTTAAAAGTTCCTTTCCAGCTATCAAAAATGTTATCTGTAAAAAACACCTGATTTCCGTAACGGTTATAAATCTGAATTCGGTAACGTTTTAAATTGGTGATGCCGACAACAAATTCATCATTTATGCCATCGCCATTTGGCGAAAAAGCATTTGGTGTAAAAATAGAAGCTTCTTTTCTGATGATTAAATCGCCTTGCGTTATGGAATTTGAACAGCCATTTTTGGAGAATGCAGTTAAGGTTATTTTAAAAGTACCATCAGTTAAATAAGTATGTGTAGGGCTGCTTTCTGAAGATAAACTGCCATCTCCAAAATTCCATTCAAAGTTATCTCCATATTTAGATGTGTTGACAAAAGCAACTGGTGCTGGAACCGAAAACTTAACGTTGAAGGTTGGTTCTGTATAGAAACTTGCAATTGGAATATTGGCGATTGGGGGAATCGTTATACTTGTTGGATCGGAGCTGCAGGTGCCAGAAGTTAAAACTACACGATATTCGCCAGCTTGGTTGAAATTAGTAACCGGTATTTCAATGCTACTTGTAGTTGCGGTAAAATTATTTGGACCACTCCAGGCATAACTCATATTTCGTTGTTCAGGAACAGAGAGTTTAATTACATCTTTAAGGCAAAATGCAGGTTGGTTAATTGTGATTTCAGGAATCTCTGGTTTAACCTCTACTAAAATATCCTGGGTAAAAATTGAAGTACAGCCGTTACTGGTTTCGATGGTTAATGTAACGGTTTTTAATCCCGGCGTGTCAAAAGTGATAAGCTTGCTGTCGTTTGCCGCATCGACATTCGCTTTAACTGATGAACCAAAATCCCAAGTTATTTTGGTGTAGTTTTTTGATTCGTTAACGAAAGAAAAACTTTGATTGGATTCACATTTATTATTAACCACAATAGAGAAGGCAGCCTCGGGTTTTAAATCTACCGATAGAATTTCTATTGAATTTTCCTGGCTAATACAATCGCCAACCTGAACAAAAAGTTTATAAATACCAACATGCTCAGGGCCAATATTTGGTATTGATGGATTCTGTTCAGCAGATGTAAAACCATTTGGGCCGCTCCAATGATAGGTAGCCAGATTTAGCAGTGGAGTAGAAAGCTGAAGAACATCGCCTTGGCAAAGTGTCACATCCGAAGCGGTAATAATTGGTTTCTCTGGGGTTTTGGCTACGATAAAACTTTGCGTGGTAATTACGCTACAACCATTACTCGCTTTTGCTTCCAATACCACCACTTTTTCTCCAGGTGTATCGTAAGTGATGGTGTATGGTCCAATGCCATTTGCATTATTTAAGCTTGCACCTTCGCCGAAAGACCACTTCAATTCAACATAATTGGTAGCCTTACTTTCAAAGATATAAGCCTGGCTATCTGTACAGGGATTTAATTTCTGTACAGCAATTTCCGCACTTGGCCCAGCTAAATCTGCATCTCCTCCAAATTCCAGGGTAAACCCGTTGTTTCCACTTGAAAAGTTATCGATTAAAATCGCATAGGTATGGCCTTCTACCAGATCAACATATTTTACGAAACCGTTTTG
>SEDB01000028.1 GCA_004210715.1 Pedobacter sp. | reverse complement strand
TGACCTGCACCTCTTGAAAAACCACCCCCTTTATAGCTCAGTGGATCAGATTGTGGTGTGGTCTGCGCACCATCAAACAAAGGTTTATTACCCACTACAACACCATCCGAGTAACCACTGAATTCAGTCCCGGGGGCACCATACTGGAAATAATATTTGCCATTATGTTTGGTCATCCAGGCACCCTCGGCAAAAGCATCAAGGAAAGTATTATCCATATACTCGCCAAACCGTTGCCAGCCATATCGCCAGCCTTGGAGTAAATACATGGGCGTACGTGTGCCTATTGGTTTAAATGTTTTGCGATCGAGTTCTACACCATACATGGGATAAACATTGCTACTACCATTGTACATGTAAAATTTACCGTCATCGTCAGTAAAAAAAGCAGGGTCCCAACCACCGATTTCAAGCGAATCAACCAGGGGAAACCACTTATTTGCTAATGGATCGGTGCTTCCCCATAAGGTAAAGTTTTTAGTATAAGTACTCCCGAAAACGACAACAGTATCGCCAATAATGCCAACTCCCGGCGCACAAAGTTCATCTTTAGTTTTGTTCCAGGGGCGAAGAAATTTGCGTTCTATAAATTTCCAGTTCAGCATATCAGCGCTGTGCCAATATCCCCATTGGTTGGTGCTGAAGAGTAAATATTCGCCTTTATAATTTACAATTACTGGATCTGCTGTTGCACGATGTTTACCCCATTCAGTAAAAGATTCAAAGGGCGTATAACCATAATCAACATTTATGGGATTACAATAAGTTTTCTGCTTCTGTGCGAATGACGCAAAGAAGAAAATCAAAAAGGAAATTGTAAGTATCGTTTTTTTCATGTTTTAAACTTCAGACGTTATTGCGAGGTACGAAGCAATTTATCATCAAGTGAGATTGATTCGTGCCTCGCAATGACGAATTATTTTATCTCCGGACTTTCAAATCCTAGCTTAGTTAATCCAGATTTAACTTCAGGTGCACTCATAAATAATTTCCATATTAAACCGGTTCTGCCATTTTCAATCATGACTACAATTGGGCCTTGATCTATTCCGATGTATCTCTTTGGAAACCAATTATCAGTTTCACTATAAGCATCATAAAAACCAAATTCTCCCCAAACTTTATCGTTCAGGTTTTCATATAAATTTCTGATGACCTGCATGCTTTCTTTTTTCGCATAAGGATAAGAAGAAAGTGCTGCGGTAGGCGCAATTACGCCAAAATCTTCTTGTGGATTGTGTGCTGCGTAACCTTTGACAGAATAACTTGCAGTTAATCCCCACGAGTCTTTACCATAGCCTTTAAATCCTTTAGGGTTTTTAATGGCATAATCGTAATTAATTAAAGTATGGCTTTTATTCTCTTCCCAATAATTGGCGTATCTATCTTTTAATCCAGTTGGATTTAAGCCTAAATAAGAATAATGCGCCCAAAAGAGTGGACCGACATTTTCGCCAACAACATTGTGTTTTAATTTAACAGGATGTCCGTACATGGAGATGTCCGTGTTTATCTTGCCCCCTTTTGCCCAGCCTTCATGGTAAACTTCGGCTGGTACACCATGTGTTGGCGAGCATGCAGCCAAAACATAGGTAATTAAGCATTCGTTATAACCCGTAATGGCAAAGTTCATTTTCCAGCCAGAGTTGGGCGACCAATGCCAATACAATACGTTTTCATTATTTTTCCTGTAAAAATTCCAGTCAATACCTTTCCATAATTCATCAGCCTCTGAAGCCAATGCCTTTTCCTGTGGAGTGCCATTAGCGTAATACTGACGAACACAAATTAAAGCTTGCGCTAAAAAAGATGTTTCAACTAAATCGCCGGCATCGTCATTTTTGCCAAAGGCTTTTGCTTTGCCTGAAGGTAACATCCAATGTGGCCAAACGCCATGAAAACGATCTGCCTTCGCTAAAAAATCTAAACCTTTTTTCAGGTGCTTAAACCCTTCTTCCCTGGTAATAAATTTACGTTCGATGGCGACAATAGTACCCATGATTCCAAA
Organism: Pedobacter sp.; assembly: GCA_004210715.1. Classification (GTDB taxonomy): domain Bacteria; phylum Bacteroidota; class Bacteroidia; order Sphingobacteriales; family Sphingobacteriaceae; genus Pedobacter. The sequence goes on along the minus strand of SEDB01000028.1, from coordinate 22,433 downwards.
ACCACTTGCACCGGTAGCAATAATGTCTTTATCATTTTGCGGATATATATTGTCACTGTGGTAACGCTCTCTGGAAAGACCAGAAATAGTTTCAGCACCTTCGTAAAAATATTTATATGTCTGTTTTTGTACCAGATCAAGTAATTGATCATCAGACAATTTTTTCTTGGTTGTTGAATAAGGGGTGTTGGTTTGACTATCACTATTGGTGCAGGAAGCAAAACATATGAAAACAATTGCCAAGAGTTTAAAGGAAAATGAAGTTCGGGAGGTGCAGATTTTTAATGTCATATTGAAAAGTAAAAAAGGCTGCCAGTTTACCGGCAACCTTTATCAAATTGTATAGTTTTTAGTAACCAGGGTTTTGCTTTAACAAGCCACCACTTAGATCTATTTCTGTTTGAGGAATTGGCCAAACTTCATTTTTATTTGCTTTCCAACCTTTAGGGCCAAAAACCTGAAGTGCTCTACCTTGTCTGATCACATCAAAATAGCGATCATTTTCCATAGCCAATTCAACTTGTCTTTCTTTCCAGATTGCATTTCTCAGAGCAGTTTGATCTGTAACTGTTACATCAGGAAGAAGTGTTGTGCTTGCGCCTCTGGCACGTCTTCGAACTCTATTTAATGAGGTTAATGCTTGAGACGGAGTTCCAAGTTCATTGGCAGCTTCAGCATTCATTAAAAGTATATCGGAAAATCTCAATACCCTGATGTTCTGTTGAGCACCTTCATTAAATCCAGACACCCTTGTATTGAAAGGAACATATGATTTTTGATTATAACGCTCATTTGGAACTGTAGTAGGAACAAGATCTCCCTGTGGAGTTGTTTCTCCTCTGAATAAGATTGTTGCATCTCTTCTAGGATCACCAGTTTCAAAAGCCGCCGCTAGTTCTGCAGATGGTGTATTAAAACCCCATCCCATAACGCCTGCAACGCCTTGAACCTGACTGTACTGTGAGTTAGAAGCTGCAGAGTTACTTGTTAATAATTCAGCCTGAATTTCGAATATAGATTCAACACTGTTTTCATTCGCAACTCTAAATCCTTTTTCAAAATCTGGAAATAAATCATAACCTAATCCCATCACCTGATTGGTTAAAGCCAAAACATCTGCCCATTTTTTCTGGTACATGGCTACTTTTGCTTTCATACCTAACGCAGCACCTCTGGTTGCTCTACCAAGGTCTGCAGCACCATATGATTGGGGTAATACAGTAGCAGCCTCAGTCAAATCTTTTTCGATTTGTGCATAAACAGCAGCTTTATCCGATTGCGGAATATTATATTCCGTGTTATCCTTAGGAACATTCAGTCTTAAAGGAACACTACCATAAGCCCTAACTAATCTAAAATAAGAATAAGCACGGATAAACTTTGCCTCAGCTAAAAATCTGGATTTTAACGTAGCATCCATAGTAATATTTGGAACGTTATCCAATACCTGATTGCAAAGATTTATATTTTGATACTGACCTGTCCAGAATCCTTGTAAACTACCTTGAGTAGAGGTAACTGTAAACTGATCAAACAAATTGAAGAAAGTTGCATCCGTTGGCGTACTGCCTTTATCTGCTTCATCCGACCCCGTACTTTCAATCGCAATGGCGTTGAAAGCAACATTATCCCAGCTTCTCAATTGAGCATACATAGCGTTAACACCTTTTAAAGCATCATCCTGGGTTTTCCAGAAAGTAACAGAAGGTTGTTGAGCCTGAGGTGGAACATTTAAAAAGTCTTTTTTACACGATGCTGTAAAAAGCATTGTTCCCATAGTAGCGGCAATAATGCAAGACTGTATATTTATATTTTTTTTCATTGTGTGTCGATTAGAAAGTAACGTTAACTCCAAAGTTATAAGTCGCAAATAATGGATAAACATTCGTGTCAATCCCAGCATTTGTTGGCGCACCGCCTACTTCAGGGCTGAATCCTTTGTAGCCAAAAATGTTTACTGCATTTTGGGCATTTGCGAAAACTCGTAAGCGTTGCATTTTCATTTTATTGCTTATCGCCTGAGGCAATGTATATCCCAATTGAATATTTCTCAACCTAACATAATCGCCTTTTTCTACATAAAATGAATTAGGAGCGTTGTTTAAACCACTTGCTAAACTTGCAGAAGAGTAAGCATTTGATGTTCCAGGACCAGTCCAACGATTATTGATGAAATCTTTAGTGTAGTTTTCGTTGCCAAAACGGTTACTTAGATTCGCATTAAATACATCTACGTCGGCAACACCTTGAATATCAATTGTTAAATCGAAATTTTTGTAAGCAAAGTTTGTATTTACACCATAAGTGAATTTAGGATTTGGATTACCCAATACAACTCTATCTCTTAAATCGATAATTCCATCACCATTAATATCTGCATATTTAAAATCTCCTCTTTTAAATCCAGGCCATGCAGCAGCTTCAGCATCTGTTTGGAAAACACCTTCTACCTGATAGCCAAAAAACTCTCCGATTGGACGGTTATTGATCGTTCTAGTTGAAAGATATCCGCTGGTAAGACCTGCACCACCTCTGTAAATTGGATTAGATCCGGATGTTACATTAATAACTTTATTATTGTTCATTCCAACATTTCCACTAATTGAGTAAGTAAAACCACTCGCCGTTTTATCTGCCCAAGTTGCAGAAAATTCAAAACCTCTATTTTGGATGTCAGCCTGATTAGCAATTAATGAACTATTTTGAGTACCGATACTTCCTAAAACAGGAATATCAAAAATGGCTTGTTCAGTTTTTCTGTTATAATAATCTGCTTCAATGGTTAATCTGTTATCTAAGAAGCCCATTTCCAAACCTACATCGGTTCCGGCACTTCTTTCCCATAATAAAAATGGAGGAACAATTGAACGGATACTCGCACCTGTGTATGGTAAACCTCCAAAGAATGCAATTAATCCTGCAGATTGATCTACTGTTTGTGTTGATGGATTAAATGGAACACCAGCGTTACCTACTTTACCCCAACTTCCTCTAAGCTTCAAATTACTGAAGATTTTCTGATCTTTCATGAACTCCTCATTGGTGATTACCCAGCCTGCTCCGATAGATGGAAAATTACCCCATAAATTGTCAGATCCAAAAAATTGTGATGCACCATCTCTTCTGATAGATGCATTTAACAAGTATCTGTTTTTATAGCTATAATTTACTCTTGCAAAATAAGAAGCAAACGTTGAAATTTCACCTTGGTCAGAAATGTTTCTCGTTGCAGCATCACCTAGCGCTAAATATAAATCTCCCTCTGAAGTATAAGGAACATTTAAAGCATCAGCATTAATAGTATACATCTTATTGCGTTGAGCTGTTTGTCCAACAAGAACTGTTAAGCTATGATCTGTCCATTTTTTATCATACGTTAACGTATTTTCAATAATCCAGTTTCTGTTTTCAATACGATCAATATCTAACTTGCTGTTTGTATTTTGTTGCGTATTACTAGCTTTATAAACAGGTACATAACCTCTAACTTCTTCCTGACCAAAATCTCCACCGAAACTCGTTCTGAAAGTGAAGTTTTTCAAAAACTTTAATTCAGCAAATACATTACCTGTAACTTTATATTTTGTGGTATTTTGATTGAAGAAATCTAAAGTTGCCTGAGGATTCATATTACTACCATTACCCAAATTGAAGGCATTTGGATCGCCATAACTTCCGTCAGCATTAAAAACTGGAACAACTGGTGAGGCAGCATACAAAGCCCTGAAAATTCCAGCTGCCGCATCTTTTGATTTGCTAGAAGTTGCAGTTACATTATATCCAATTTTCAATGGTTCAAAAACCTGAAAATCATTTGATAACCTTGCAGTGTATCTTTTGTAATTGTTGTTCTTTACAATACCATCTTGGTCTAAATAACCCAATGAAAGGTTATAGGTAGATTTTTCACTACCGCCGCTGATAGAGAGTTGGTGATTAGTTACCAAAGCGTCTCTTAAAGCCACATCATACCAGTTTGTACCTTCACCTAAGTTAGTGTTAGCAAATAATGGCTGGGCACCCTGAAGGGCATAAGCCTCATTAACCGCAGTGGCATATTCTGTAGCGTTTGCCATTTCTACCTGATTGGTTACTTTTTGAAAACCTACCGTACCGTTATAATTAATCACGGCATCACCACGTTTCCCTTTGTTGGTGGTAACCAAAACAACTCCGTTTGCAGCCCTGATACCATAAATCGATTGAGCAGACGCATCTTTTAAGATACTTATGTTTGCAATATCTGCAGGATTTAAGAAGTTAATATCATCGTACCATACACCGTCAACAACATATAAAGGAACAGTTTTACCATAAATAGTTCCTGTACCTCTAATAGTTATAGTCGGTGAGCCACCTGGTGTACCAACATTGGTAATCGAAACACCAGCAACTTTACCTTGTAATGCACCAACTGGATTTACTGAGGCTTGCTTAGAGATGTCATCTCCTTTTACACTCGCCACAGATCCTGTTACATCGATTTTTCTTTGTGTTCCGTAACCTACAACTACAACCTGTTCCAGTTGTTGAGTAGAAGAAGCTAGCGCTACATTGATTGTTGTTCGATCGCCAACAATTTGCTCTTGTGCTGTATAGCCTATAAAATTGAATACTAATGTTGCATTAGCAGGCACGCTAATTGAGTAATTTCCATCTGCATCTGTTTGAGTACCACCCTGTGCACCTTTAATTAAAATAGTTACGCCCGGCAGAGATGTTTTGTCACCTCCATCAGTCACTTTACCTTTAACAGTAATGTTTTGCGCAAATGCTACGTTAATTGCGAGTAAACAAAATAAGGCCAGAACAGAAATTCTTGTAAAGATTCTTTTCATGCTTGTTTAAAATTTAGTTTAATTGTTAACATAAAAGTGAGGTTGTTTGTTGGCTTGTCCAAATCACTTTACCTCTACATTTATACATCAAATCCATTGTGGGGTGATTTCCCAATTTAAACCATATGTCAATTTGGGTCAAAAAGGCGACTAAGATAATTTCAGAAGCAGAATTTTTTATTGAATAGTGTACAATTTACACAAAGTGTTTTGTAGGGGTGTTTTTTTTCTGATGAGAGGTAATGATGTAGTAAATCCTTTTCTAGAATAGTCAATTAAGCCAGATTTTTTGTTAGATGCAAACGTTCCCGACAATATGTTAAGCCACATATTTACAATTCCATTAAAAATTCTGTCAGGTTTTTGTCGTGTGGCACTTCGAGTTTTTTTCGTAGGCGATAACGGCGAATTTCCACACCTCTCAAGCTAATATTTAATAGGGATGACATCTCTTTACTGCTCATATTCATTCGCAAATAAGCACAAAGTTTTAAGTCGTTGGGTACAAGATCAGGATGCTGCACTTTAAGCTTTTTAAAGAAACTCTCGTGTGCCTCATTGAAACTGTTTTCAAATAAATGCCAATCCCGTTCATCATTCATTCCATCATTGATTACTTTCTGGATCTTGCGGGTTTGATCCTCCGAAAGTTTCTTGCCATTTTCATCTTTAAGCTTTGTAATTTCATTACTTAGTTTCTGCAACAGCTCATTCTTGTAAACCAAAGTCATAGCAGAATTGGCCAATTCTCTATTTTTAGAGGCGAGCTCTGCCTGAAGTTTTTCAGTTTGCAACCTTACAATTTGTTTTTCGTTTACCTCTGCTTCCTGCCTCAAAATTTCATCTTGCTCCGCTTTTAGCTTGTCGCTTATTTTCTGGCTGTCTCGTTTAAGTTTTGTTTCATAGGCTCGCTTACCAAAAATTAGTATCACGATGAATAAAATAAGGTATAAAAAAATGGCAAAATTACTCAAATACCAGGGTCTTAGAATCGTAAACTCAAAGGTGGTAATTTCGCTGACTGATGAATCATCTATTTTAGCCCTGACTTTAAATTTGTAGGTGCCACTGCTCAGATTAGTAAAATCTTTCTGTGTAGCCGAACTCCAATCCGACCAATCTTTGGAATATCCTTCCAGATAGTACTGAAATTTGAGTTTCGCCTGTCTGTAATATGGCATTGCAAATGAAATACGGATGTTATTCCTGCTATTTGGGATTTCAGTTTCTTCGCTGTTGTTGCCTGTTTCGCTAATGGTAAAATACTTATCGGTAATATCTTCGATTCTTCTAATTAACACAGCAGGCAATTTCTTTTTTGCTTGTGAAGTATTTAGTGAATTATTATAAATCACGAAACCATCATCTACACTAATCAGATAAATTGAATTACTGATTTGGCTAATGTTTTCATAATACTGAACCATTCTGCCGTCTAGCAGACTAAATTGGTTGGAATCGATCTCAATTTTACCAGGCTCAGAAAAGTTGACCAATGATGTTTTACCATGATCTATAAACCAATATTTTTTATTCCCAGCGTTAATGATTTTATTCGAAGTGGCGAATGAACCGAGGCTTTTATTCAATACATCGTATGGTGTAAATTTATTACTCAATTCGTCGTAGGTATAAAAACCATGATCGGATGAAAAAACAATTTTATTCTCGAGGTTAAAGATGTTGATGTTATAATTGCCTGGTAAACCATTTCGCTCATCGAAATATTTTACACTTGTTGCCGTGCTATAATTGCTGTTTAATGTGATTTTATATAATCCCTTGTAAGCATGTGCCACCCAAATATCGCCCTTATTATCTTCTTCAATAAATCTGGAGGGTGCCTCAAAACCAGCTATTTTAGTGCTGAATTTTAAACCTGTAGCCGTGTTTTGATAAAGTGATAATCCTAAATAAGTACCCTGGATAAAATAATTGGGATTAGAGTTTAATTTCTTAATGGTCCAGCCACCACTGATGTTTGATATCCAGCTGATTTGATCGCCCAGTACTTTAAATGTTCCACTATTATGCCCACAAATCAATTCGTTATTTAAAATAGCCAGTTCCCAAACCTGACCTTGAGAGTTAGGAATTAGCCGGAAATTAAAGGGTATCAATTCATTGTCTCTTGACCAATCGCTATAAAATAAACCTTGATTGGTACCTAAGTAAATTTTGTCTTTAAAAATGATGCTTGAATACACCGTTCCGAATTGACCTGTTTTATCAAAATAGAAGTACAATGGCGAATTGAGCTCAATCCGGTCAATTCCATTATCCAAACCAGTCCATAAATTTTGCTCGTTATCAGCATAGATACTGAGAACAGTATTGTTTTGTAATCCACTTGATTTATTAATTCTCTGAACAATCTTTCCATTTTCATCAATGATGATCAGACCATTTAAAATCGTTCCATAAGCATAATATTTATCCAATAACTTTACTCCGTTATTCAGTTGATATGTTTTTAGATAATTATTCGCTGCAGTTGCAAGCGGGAAAAAATCACTCCCATCGTAAATGAACAATCCATTTTTGCTTGTTCCGATGATGAACTGGCCGTTTTTATAAGGTAAAATAGATAATACACCTTGTTTGCCAATTTTTTCACTATTTGGAAGAAATGATAATTTGTTTCCTTTTAGTTCGAACAATCCCTTATCGAGAACTTCAATAAAATATCGGTTGTTGACTTTATGCAGAAATAAAAATGATGATGGTGCTTTTATCGTTTCTATTTTTCCATTTCTGTAAATGAATATCCTGGAGAACGTCTGAAAAATAACACGATCTTTTTCAACATAAATTTTCCATACCTCATCAGTAATTTTATTTTCCTTTGGCAATAATGAGATTAGTGATTTATAAGTTAGTTTGTTATTGGCGTAAGCCCAAAAGCCAAATTCTCCAAAGCCACCGGTATAAATTTTACCATTGTTGTCAGTAGCTACAGATCGAACAATTTGCCTGTTTGGCATTTGATATTTCTGCCAGTATTTTCCATCGAAAGTCAAAAGCCCTTCTGCATTTCCAAAATACATGACACCATTTTTGTCTTTGGCAATGCTCCAATTCTGGTTGCCGGCGGTGTAAACTGTTTTTTGGTAATTTTCAATATAAGGTACGCCAATACTTTTGATATCAGCAGCATACATTAAATGATAGGATAGGGAAAGAAACAGAAACAGACGAAAAAACTTTAGCATAAAATGGAATTGGTTAAGCCATTATGATACAAAGTAACTGAAAAAAGTTGGAACGAGGCTACCAGCGATCATTTGGTACCTGTTTTTGCCTATTCGGTTTAGATCATTCAGGAATAATAGCCATATGGTTCGATCGTGCGTTATACTATAGCGCATGTTTAAGCATAGTTTAGCCCCGGTAAAGAGAGGATGAATTCAAAGTAAGTCCGCCTTTTATAAGAAAAAGGCGGACTTACCGCGGACTCACTGTGGAGTTGAATGCTTGAAAGAGAGTATCACCACTATTATATATCAGTTGTGAGATTAAATGCGACTCGGCTAATTAATATACCAGCTATCCTCAAAAGGACGAAGGTTCTTGTAATTTTTTAGCCACTGGTTGTGGAACTTTTACATAATATCCGGTTCCATCGTAAGGGCGTTTCCTTGGGTTGGTGGTACAAGCTGTTGAGCAACAACCTTGCAATTCTTCTCCACAATCATCACATTGCGTAATGTGCTCATTACATTCTGGATTTGCACAATTGATCATTTTTGGAGTGGTTTTACCACAGTTATAACATACTGATACAACGGTTGGATTCACGTGGTTAACATCAACCGCAATACGGTTATCGAAAACATAACACTTACCTTCAAAATCTTTACCTCCAGCTTCTTTACCATATTTAATAATGCCGCCGTGAAGTTGGTAAACATCGTTAAAGCCATGATGTAAGAGTAGGGCAGATGCTTTTTCGCATTTGATTCCACCGGTGCAATAGGTTAAAATCTTTTTGTCTTTATACTGAGCAAGCTGATTGATCTGTTCAGGAAAATCTCTGAAATTCTCAATATCAAGTGTAATCGCATTTTTGAATTTGCCAAGATTATGTTCGTAGTTCGAACGAACATCTAAAATCACGACGTCTTCGTCGTCTTTCATTTTCATGAAATCAGCAGGCTCTAAATGCTTCCCTGTTTGCTCATTAGGATTGATGATTGAAGTATCTCGCAAACCAGAATGAACGATTTCTGATTTATAACGACAGTGCATTTTTAGGAAAGAAGGTTCTTCAACCTCATCAATTTTAAATTCAGTTTTAGCGAAACGCTCATCAGCATGAATGGCTTTCATATAAGCTTCACATGATTCTGGAGAACCCGAAACCGTGCCATTTAAACCTTCATCGGCAACAATGATGCGGCCAACTAAATCTAACGATTTACAAAATTTTAAATGATCGGCGGCAAATTGTTCCGCATCTGCTATGTAACTATAGCAATAGTAAAGTAGTGTTTGATATTTTTTCATAACGCTGTTGATACCGTTGCAAACGGCGTTTAAAGCGGGGCAAAGATAATGCTTTTAGCTTAAAGACCAAAGCAGAAAGCTTTAGCCTTTGAGCTTTTTGCTTTGCGCTTAAAATCCGTATGCTATTCTAAATCCCTGAGTTAATTTTTTTGCACCGTCATAAGCGAAACCGTAACTTACTCTTAATACCAGGCGTTGTAAACCAAAATAAAATTCTTTATAATTTCTTTTTTCAGGAGATGATAAATAGCCACCGCCAATAAATTCTTCGAGTTTTGCTTTACGTAGTAAAGGAACTTTGTTTAAGAAGAAGCCAGAAAAATTGTGTTCTAAATGCGCTTCAAAGTATTGTTGATTGGTGCTGAACTGGTAAAAATCCAGATATTGAAATTTCCTTAAATTTGGAGGGAAAATGGTTGAGATATTACCTGCAAAATGTTTGTAATCTGGGAAGTACATGCTCTGGTTGTTTAAAAATTTACCTGCTCCAACCAATAATGAAGTATAACCCCATAAGCCTAAGCCAATTCGGTCTTGAGCCAACTCCAGTTTAACGAAATCATAATCAACATCGCTACCTAAAACCTTATTGAATCCTTTTTTATATAAAACTGTAATTCGTGGATAATGAGATTCTGTGTAAAATTTTCCATCAGGACGAGTGATATATTTTTGACCGATCGTGTAAGTTAAACTCGCTGAGGCACTGAAGGATTTATATGTTGGAAACAACGGCGTTTCTGATTCTGGCGTAAAAGGATTATTCGAAGTAAATTCTCTATCCTTAGCATCGAAAAATTTGAAGTCAGTGCTATTGGTTAGGGTGTTGTTTTTGCTGTAATCGACACTAATATTTCCTTGCAAACCCGACGCAAGCTCTCTGGAAGTATAAATACTGGCAAAGCTTTTCTCGTAAAATTTCGGAAAATTCTTTTCATACAACAGTGAGTTGATGGTATTGCCCAATGCCGTCATTGAGCCCAAGTTGTTTAAATCGAAAATTCCATTTCCAAAAGATGCACCGATAGAAGCACGTTTTAAAGGATTGTAATAGTAGTTTCCTGTTAAACTCCCGGTAAGCTTCTGATTGGCAAAACCGTATCTCAATTCAGGGCGGATGGAGTAGGAGCGTCTGTTTTCAAAGTCTTTCCTATAGGTTACTCCATATTTGATTGCAAAACCTTCAACTGTGTTATAAAAAATAGATTTTAAAACAGGATCAAAGCTTAGGTATTTCTTATCATATCGATCGTTTTTGCTGTAACCTCTTAATAATAACTTACCAATTCCAAACTTGTTATTTTCTTTTTCAAGTGAGTCCAGATAATATTTAGATTCTTTCAACTTAGCAACACTATCCTTTTTAACATAGTTCATCTTCTCATCAATTGTTAAAGGAATTGGACGGTTATTTGCCCAAAAGGTCGAATCTTTTTTATTGACCATTTCTGTAACTTTTAATATCTCTCCGCTAAAAAAGTTTTTCGGAAACTTCGGGTCGATGTTGTAATTGCTGTAAATACCTACAAAATATCCTGCATATTTAAAGCCTAAAATGTTGCCTGCAAACTGGAAATTTACGGTCGTAGGCATATAAGTTTCTTTAACTTTTGTAAATTGCTGATTGATGTTCAAGGTGTCAATAAAATTGATACCTGCTTTTTCAGTCAAATAAACATCGGTATTATAAATTCTCCAGCTTTCATCAATAATGTAGATATATCCTCTAAATACCGGGTCATTTTCTCTACGGGGAATAACCTGAATTTTATGAACGATTTCGCCATTCTCTTTCGATTCGCCAACCAATTTGTAATTGTAATAAAACAGGGCGTTATCGGCAATTGGCGAAATAAATCCTCTTGCGCTTAAGGTATTCTCTAAAAGGTAGTTGTCGTAAAAATTGATGATCAAATCTGATGCTTTGTTGAAGCTGAAAGCATTATTTCGCCCTGCAACCTTCGAAGAAATCATTTCTTCATGTATATCTTTGGGGCGGCGGAAACTGAATTTACTTTGTGATTCTGATAAATAAATAATGCCTTTTCTGTTAGTGTCTAGCTCTAAAACCTTTTGAATATCCTGACCGAAAAATTTCTTCGGTGCACCTTTAAGTCTTTGAACACCTTTAATATAAACATCGCAACTAAATGCACTCACTTCGTTTAAGTGTGCTTTACGTTGTTTAATTGCTTTTCTAATAATCTCGAATGCAGGATCCTCAGCATTCGCTTTAATCGTCACATTATCAAGTGTATAGCTTTCTGAAGCAAGTATCACGTCTTGCGTTACATCTGTAGCAATTTTAATCGTACGATCTTGCTGTTTGTAACCAACTGCCCGGTAACTGAGAATATATTCCCCATCATTGAGCTTGATAGCATATTTCCCATCAACATTCGCCGAGGTTCCGCTTGTGGTATTTTTAATGTAAACAGAGGCAAAAGGTACTGGCTGTCCACCTGAGTCCTTAATTGTTCCGGTAACTGTATGCTGTTGGGCAAAGGCGATTTGAGTTAGGCAACAAAAAAGGATGAGTGCGCAGATTCTGATCATAAGTGTCGATTAGTAAGCTATAAATATCGAATTAGTTTTAACACTATACACACAGTGGTATGTTAAAGTTTGTTAAGTTCATTAAAAAATGTTTGTTTAACTTAATTTTCTTGATTTTGTAGGCTGAAAAATTGTTTTCAGGTAAGTAATCAAACGTTTGTGCTGAAATACTAAGTTCAAAATAGTAGTTGCTTAAGGTGCTGAGTAGTTTTTTTTATAACTTTGAACAAAAATCAATACTTAGAAAGCCATGTATAAAACACTTAAACCTGTTCTCCAAAAAGAACTTGAAGAAATCGAAAACGCTGGATTGTTCAAACGCGAACGTATCATTATCACTCCTCAGGGAGCAGATATTAAAGTGAGTGGTGGGGCAGAGGTAATCAATTTTTGTGCAAATAACTACCTGGGGCTTTCTTCGCATCCGAAAGTGATTGAGGCTGCTAAAAAGGCTATTGATGATCATGGTTATGGTATGTCTTCAGTTCGTTTTATCTGTGGAACACAAGATGTTCATAAAGACCTTGAAGCTAAAATATCTCAATTTTTAGGTACGGAAGATACCATTTTATATGCTGCAGCATTTGATGCAAATGGTGGCGTGTTTGAACCTTTGTTTAATGCGGAAGATGCTATCATTTCTGATGAACTTAATCACGCATCGATTATTGATGGGGTGCGTTTGTGCAAAGCACAACGTTTTCGCTATAAAAATGCAGATATGGAAGATTTGGAGAAGCAATTAATTGCTGCGAAAGATTGCAGACATAGAATTATCGTTACTGATGGTGCTTTTTCAATGGACGGATCCGTAGCTCCTTTAGATAAAATTGCTGATTTAGCTGATAAATATGAAGCTTTGATCATGATTGATGAATCTCATTGTTCAGGTTTTATTGGTAAAACTGGTCGTGGTACACACGAGCATTTTAATGTGATGGATCGCATCGATATCATCACCGGAACTTTAGGTAAGGCTTTAGGTGGTGCATCCGGAGGTTTTACATCGGGTAAAAAAGAAATTATCGATATGCTTCGTCAGCGCTCTCGTCCGTATTTATTTTCGAATACTTTGGCTCCTGCCATTGCAGGCGCATCGATTGCGGTTTTAGATATGTTAAGCGAAACTACATCTCTAAGAGATAAGTTGGAAAGTAACACCAGGTATTTCCGGCAAAAATTGCACAAACATTTGCCGCAAAAATGCTTGATGAAGGCATTTACGTAATTGGATTTTTCTACCCGGTTGTTCCTCAGGGAAAAGCAAGAATCCGTGTTCAATTATCAGCTGGACATGAACAACATCATTTAGATAAAGCGATTGCCGCATTTACCAAAGTTGGTAAAGAATTAGGTGTTATTAAATAATTTTTAAATGAAGGAACATCATGATTTGGTGTTCCTTTTCTCTATTGTTATCTTGATGTGCAGCATTTAAATTTCAAATGTTATGTCGCACAGAATTTATATTTATAATATTGCCCATCCATCAGAAGCTAAAAAATCTGATGTAATGCTAACTGAATGGGGTTATGAAACGCCATTATTGCTTCAATCTTTACTGGTTGATGGTGGTTTTTTGGCAGGTAATAATTACAATAACCATTTCGACCACAATAATAAAGGCTTGTATTTCAATGCGAAACCAGGTATAGGAAATTTCAAAAAGCTTTATGCGCTCATAGAAAGTCATCAGGAAGGACTGATTGATGACTTACCCGCTTTTTTATCCGCTAAAGAAAAATTATTTTCTTTTCTAGATAGGCTAAGGCAAGCCTATTTTCATCTTGATACGTGGGATGTGTTTAACATGAACGATGAAAGCCATGAAAATCAGGCAACACAATTGCTTAACGATATTCAACAAAATAATGCGGTTTTTGCAAAGGCCATTTTGGCTGATGATGTTTCGTTGTTAGACTTTAATGCCTTTACCAGAGAAGCCACCCTAGGGTTCAATAGTTTTAAAGAATTATTGAATTATCCTGATTATAATTATGGATGGGCACACATTTACGAAGAATATGAAGATGAGCCTGACATAGAAATATATAAAGAAAACGAGCTATGGGGTTTAAAATCTGCAGAAGGAAACGTTTTAGTTGCTCCATATTTTGATGAGTTTTACGCTTTCGAAATTGGAACAACAGCTGTAGTAAGCAAAGCTGGTAAATTTGGGTACATAAATAAAGCGGGTAAAATTATCATCCCTTTAATTTATGATGATGCTTTTGATTTTGATGGAGATTTCGCTGTTATTAAAATTGAAGATAAGTTTGGGTTGATTAATTCGGACGGACGAATTAAGCTTGCACCCGCCTACGATAATATATACCCGATTGGCAAACCAGGCTCTTTTTACTGTGCAGAGTTAGAGACAAAGTTTGGTGTAATTGATGCTTGTGGAAAAACGATTTTACCATTTAACTTCGACAACAAATTTGAAGGAGAAACTTGGGATAAACTCTTTTATGTAAAAGAAAATGGTAGGGGAGATAAACTTGTTTACTCACATTTGTTTACTTTTTTAGGTCGTTTTAATCCTAAATTTATAGAAGCAAAAGATTTAAGGGCTGGGAAATCAATACTTTACGAAATTAAGAAGCATAAATATGCAGAGGTAAATCAGTTGTTATCCGCCGCAGGCGAAGTGCTCATCTATGATTTTGAAAAGATTTCGCAATTTTACCAAGATGGCTTCCTCGTTAGAAAAAATAAAAAGTACGGACTATATAATGAATTTGGGTTGCCTATTTTGCCATTAAAATATGATGCAATTGAAGATTTGATGGTAATGCTTGATGTATTGCCGAAAAATTTTTTCAGTGAAATACCTAAATCTGATGATAACGAACCATGCTATGCCTTCAAAATAACAGAAAATAATAAGAGCGGTTTATATGTAAAAGTCGGGGGTTTTAATGACATTTCAATATCTGCGATTTACAGCGATTTAAAATATATCAAAAATGAGTTTTTTGCTTTAAGGAAAGATGGTAAATGGGCAATTTTCGATATTACTGGTAAAATCGTAACCGATTTTCAATATGATGAACTTATTAGCGTGATATCTTTTGGTGGTATTGCCTATGGTTTAAAAGAAGGGAAGGTATATAAAATTACCAATGAGGACGTTTCTTTGGCTAACAAGATGCACTTACAAGATTATGTTGATGCAAATGGAGCGTACGGATATTACTATTTTACTACTGATATTCAACGTAAAATACAAACATATATAGATAATGATTAAGATGATATTATTTTAGTAAAACTTATTTTTTAATATTATCTACTCTATATTGCCCCTTTCAACTTTTGTCTTATTATGTTTTCGATTATATTTGAAGCCATGTTACAGGACAAAATAACACAGTACTCAGAAAAAATCAATGCTTTCGTAACGGAGAAAGCTGATGAATTAGAGCAATTTCGCATCAAATACTTAGGTAGTAAAGGCATTATTAAAGAAATTTTTGAAGAGTTTAAAACGGTTTCAACTGAAGAAAAAAGATCATTAGGAAAAGTTTTAAATGAATTTAAACAACTGGCCGAATCAAAATACCAAACTTTAAAAGAATCAACTGAAGGGTCTGCGTCGAAAACAGAAGAGTCTGCTTTGGATATGACTTTGCCAGGTGAGGGTTTCGAGATTGGTTCTCGTCATCCTTTAGCTTTAGTTCGGAGAGAGATTGTAGAGATTTTTGCGAAATTGGGTTTTACTGTAGCAGAAGGTCCTGAAATTGAAGATGACTGGCATAACTTCTCGGCATTGAATTTCCCGGAAGAACATCCGGCAAGAGATATGCAAGATACTTTCTTCATTAAAAAAGGTGGAGAAAAGGGCGACATCGCTTTGCGTACACATACATCATCAGTGCAGGTTCGTATGATGGAGCAAGGGCAGCCGCCTTTCCGTGCCATTATGCCAGGACGTGTTTACCGTAATGAAGCAATATCGGCGAGAGCGCATTGCTTTTTTCACCAAATAGAAGGTTTATACGTGGATGAAAATGTATCATTTGCAGATTTGAAACAAACATTATTTTATTTCGTACAGGAATTATATGGAGAAGGTACACAAGTACGTTTCCGTCCATCTTATTTCCCGTTTACTGAACCATCGGCGGAGATGGATATTTCTTGTACCATTTGTAAAGGTGCTGGTTGTAACATGTGTAAACATAGCGGCTGGGTAGAAATTTTAGGATGCGGTATGGTAGATCCTAATGTTTTGGAAAATTGTGGTATCGACTCAAAAAAATATAGCGGCTTTGCTTTTGGTATGGGGATAGAAAGGATTACAAATCTTAAGTATGTGATTAAAGATTTACGCTTATTCTCTGAAAATGATGTTCGTTTCTTAAAACAATATAAATCAGCACTGATTTAATGAGGTATTTATATAGCATTTTATTTGTTTGTGTTCTTTTTACCAGCTGCGGTAAAGAGGAAAACTTTATTCCGGATGTACCTATAAATTACAATGTAACTTTGGTAGAATTTGGGATTAAAGCGGTAAACAATGTGCTTTTAGTACCCAATCAGGGTATTGCTGGATTAATCATCGTGAGAACGCCACTTGGTGGTTTTGTTGCATTTGATCGATGCAGTACCGTTAACCCTGAAAAACTATGTAAAATTGTTCCAGATGATAGTGGCTTAACAGCCACTGATCCATGTTCTGGTGCAAAATTTTCACTTCTTGATGGTACGCCGCAAAAAGCACCAGCAGAAAGAAGCTTAAAAACCTACAGTGTTTCCTTACAAGGAAATATTACAATTAACGTAAGAAATTAATGGAAGCTGAAAAAATTAAAGACACAGTAAAAAAAGCTGCCAAAGAACTTTTTAGAAAATATGGTTACCACAAAACAAGTGTGAACGAAATCGCTAAAAAGGCGAAAACGCCAATTCTCAAGAATTTTTAAAACATTTATCTGATCAGTTAGAGGCTTTGTTGCTGGCGGCTTACTTAGAGTTGGAAACTTTTAAAAATAACCCAGCAAGGAGAGAAGGATTAGCTTTCTTGCTTAAAGCAAGTAAAAGTATCGTTTTCTCGTTTGCATTTACCTCTGTAAGTGATTCTGATGTGCGTAAGAACTTCGTGAGTTTTCAGAAAGAAATTTTGCCTTTTTTGGTTAAAGCGGCGCTGTAATCGGCTTTTTCTTGTTTTATTGCTTGTAGTAATCTGCTGTTTTAAAGCGCTGAACGGTTTTAATTATTCTTCCGCTAACCTTCTTTTGAGTAATAACAGTAACGATATCGCCAATACTTGAATCTTCAATAACAGATGAAACTTCTGTTAAGTTATTTTTAGCATCTAGAATGTAATTGATGGTTTTGTGATAACAACATCCATCTTTTTGTTCGATGGTTAACTGTTTTGTTTTCTTATCAACCTCGAACATCCCCAGATTTTCACTCGCTAGTTTCGTTAATTCTTTGTTCAGAATAAATTTGCTATTCGCATTGGCTATGTAAACATCATACGATGGACTCATGTAAGTGCCGGTACTCCCATTTCTAATCGCCATATCTTCCAGGCCATCAAAGTTAAAATCTCCGAAAATTAATGGACTCTGGTATTTTCCTAGTTCAAGCCAGCCAATTCTGGCATCTTGTTTTTCGGCTAAGCTAAAGTCTAAATCGGCTGAGTGGAATGTCTCCAGTTCTTTGTCTGAATCCTTATCATATAAAATTATGGTCGATTTTCCACCACATAATCCATTATCGCAATCGGCAACAAATATCTTCGCCTTATATTGGTTGGAACAATTGTTCGCTAAAAACTTGAACTGCGCAGCGGCTTGAAATGAAGAAAATAGAATAGCGAAGAGGAACGGGTTTTTCATAAGATATTTTTGCCAAAAATACCTTATTAACCAGAACCTAAAAGTTAAAAAAGGTTAAGGTATTATTATAGCAACATTCATAGAACTCAGCTGACTAATTATAGCATGTAAATAATAGGAATACCGCTGTGCCTACGTGGCAAATTAAATCATTAATACTATTCCCACTTAAATACTTTGACTGCAACAGCATAAATAACAATTCCCCAGATCAACAAAATCATAATCTGGAATTTCACATCCCATAATCCTAAACCTTCAAAAGCTACCTTGCGCATGGCATCATTTAAATATGTTAAAGGCAAGGCTCTGCTAATGGGTTGTAGCCAGGTTGGAAATGCTTCGATAGAGAAGAAGGTTCCTGAAAGTAAAAATTGTGGTAAGGTAACAATATTGGAAATAGGAGGGACCATACTTTCAGTTTTTGCGATGCCCGAAATAATAAACCCGAAACCCATGAACACGATAATTCCCATTGTGCCTAATATGAGCATGTTGAGCACCGTGAGTGCGCCATGAACCAGTGTGAAGCCGAAAAAGAAATGACCAATTAATATGATGAACAATGCACCGATTAACGCAAAACCGATTCTGGCAATTCCTTCGCCAATCACAATGCTCGATCTTTTAACTGGTGTGGCAAAAAAACGTTTGATTACCAATGTTTGGCGTAAACTTAAAAACACAAAGGCAGTGCCGAAAACGCCTGTACTTAATAACGAGAAGCCCAATTGTCCAGGTAAAATGAAGTCGATGGTTTTATATTCGCGTCCGGTAATTGTACTTTCTTTAATTTCAGCGACAGTTGGTTTCAAGGTTTTATCATAGAAAACATTGTTAAGTACGGATTTTAAAATGCCACCTTTATCTCTCGATGCTGAGGTGTAAACCACGTTTACTGAATAAGCAACTGAATTCACTTTTTTGTGAACATCAATCATCGCATCAACATTGCCTTTTTCGAGTAGTTTGTCGAAATCAGCTTGCGATTTATCCATCACCAATCTGATCATACCCGTTTTTCTTAACATCGTGATGACAGGATTGTTTACGTCTGACCCAGGTTTTACGCCAACGTCAATACGCGTTCCTCCACCACCCAAAAAGCCAAATACCAAAATGAATATTAATGGAAAGGCAAGCGTAAAAACCACCGCCGACGGGCTGCGCATAATGGAGCGAAAACTTGCCTTAGCCAATGCTAATGTTGCTGTTGTATTGCTGTATTTTTTCATTTGCTATTCTGATTAATAGTGGTACTATTTTTTGTTTTTAAACCCGATTGCAGCGGTAGCCCCCGACTTTCTCGGGGCTATAGCGAAAAGCGGGACTAACTTTAATTGAAATGCAGGTATTGCTTTTCTTATTTGTGATAAAGGCCTTATTTATTCCCTCCATTCTTTACCTGTAAGGTTAATGAAGACATCTTCCAGGTTAGCCTTTTTTACTTCTTTTTTACGCTCAAAGCCACTATTAACCAACTGATCAATTAAATTATCTGGGGTATCTAATGCGATAATTTGTCCACGCTCTACAAACGCCACACGATCGCAAAGTTGTTCGGCTTCATCCATATAGTGGGTAGTAATTACCACTGTGGTGCCTGCGTTTCTAATTTCGATAATCAAATCCCATAAATTTCTTCTCGCCTGAGGATCCAAACCTGTGGTTGGCTCATCAAGAAAAATAATTTTGGGCTGATTAATAAGGGTTGTGGCGATAGAAAAACGCTGCTTTTGTCCGCCAGACAATGCTTTATATTTTGCTTTTGCCTTATCCTGAAGATTTACTTTCTCCAGCATTTCCATAGGTTTGATGTTGGCGCCATATAAACCAGCAAAAAGTTCAATCAGTTCTACCAGATTTAAATTTGGATAATAGCCGGCCGCCTGAAGTTGGACGCCAATTATCTGTTTGATATCCTGAGGGTTTTGATCAACAGAAAAACCATCTACAATAATTTCTCCTGATGTTTTCGCCCTAAGGGTTTCAATGATTTCCAGAGTAGTGGTTTTTCCGGCTCCGTTTGGACCAAGCAAACCAAAGATTTCATTCTCATAAACATCAAAACTTAAGCCTTGAACGGCTGTAAAATCATCGTATTTTTTTACTAAATTTTTAACGCTGATGATGGCTTTTTTTGTTTCCATATGCGAATGTAAGGAGCTTTAGATGAATAGAAAATGAATTTGTCTACAAACGGATAAAATGTCGGTAAAATGATGTTATTAAGGGCGTAAAATTTGATCAAAAACAAAATCTGCGAAGCTGTAGCTTTTATATTGCTACAGATTCGCAGATTTTAAAGTATTTTGCTTTAAGCTTTTATCTTTCAGCTTTTTCTACCAAACGAGCTCACCCTTCATTACATTCACGAAATCATCAAATAAGTAACGAGAATCGTGAGGACCTGGAGAAGATTCAGGGTGATATTGTACCGAGAAGGCTTTTTTGCCTTTAACACCATCAGGACTGAATTTTTCCATTTCTGAAAATTTTGTCTTTGCAGGGAAAACCTGAACATAAATGTCGCGGTTTTCGAAGCTGCGAAGGATGTTTTTCTTGATGCCCAAATCCAAAGCTGCAACTTTTAAACTGGCATCAGGGTTACCATAAAAATAAGGCTCTTTTGTGCTTACTTTTGAAGATAACTCCAAACCATCCATTGAAGGAACTTCAGAAAGCTTTTGTTTCAATTCCTCTAAATCAGTAATTTCAGAAGAAATAATGGCGTTCATAGCACCTTTGTCTCTGATATGGCGAACCAAAGCACGGGTATCAATATCAGAAATGGCCACTAAGTTATCATTCTGGAAATAATCCTGAATAGATTCGGTTGCTTGTTTACCAGCTTTGCCGTAAAAAACTGTGCCATCGGCCAGTAATAAAATCGCAGGTAACTTGGTGTAGTTAGTCATGGTAATTACAATATGGATTTTGATTTAAAAAAGAGTTGAAAAAAGGATGGCTTTCGGCATTAAAGCCGTTTTTGCAGGTAGCAAAAAAACATGAATAAATCCCTTCCATTTCGGGGTACAAAGATAGGATTTAGGATTGGAAATGTAAAGAAAAATTTGAAATAGGTTGAAGCAAAAATAGGAAAGGCTAAAGCTTAAAGCATTAATATACTACATCATTCTTCATCAAGCCGCTTTGGTCTTTTAGCTTTAGTCTTTCATCTTAATTTTAAAGAAAAAACGATACTTTTGGGGCAACAAAACGAAAACCATGTCGGTACATAAAGAAATAAAAAGAATAACCACGCACACTTTGCAAGAAATGAAGCAACGTGGTGAAAAAATATCAATGCTAACGGCTTACGATTATTCAATGGCTACTATTTTGGATGACGCCGGATTGGATGTTTTATTGGTTGGCGATTTAACACCCCAGTCGATTTATAAATTTGGCACTTATACGGTTCGTGCGAAAGAAGAAGAAGAAGCAAACAAACTGAAATCGGATGTTTTGGCTTTGCAAGCAGCAGGCTGCTTTGGTATTGTTTTAGAAAAAATTCCAGCCGTGCTTGGTAAAGAAGTTTCAGAAAGTTTACTGATCCCTACGATTGGCATTGGCGCTGGTCCGCATTGTGATGGACAAGTGTTGGTGGTAAATGATATGATTGGCTTAACCAAAGGCTTCAAGCCACGGTTTTTGCGCCAGTATCTTAACCTTTACGAGGATATTTTAGGCGCAGCACAATCTTACATCCGCGATGTGAAAGCAAATGATTTTCCTAACGATAAAGAACAATATTAGTTACCTGTTATAGGTTGTAAGCTGCATAAAATGACTTATAACTTATTACGTATAACTTACAACTAATTTATGCCAATTACAGATAAAGACATCCTTTTTGAAGATAACCATCTCATCGCCATTAATAAAAGAGCAGGAGATATTGTTCAGGTTGATGAAACGGGTGATGAACCTTTAGATGAGCAGGTAAAAAAATATATCGCTAAGAAATACAATAAGCCTAATGGCGCATTTTTAGGTGTTGTTCATCGTTTGGATCGCCCTGTAAGCGGTGTTATCCTTTTTGCAAAAACCAGCAAGGCTTTAGAGCGAATGAATGCGGCATTTAAAAATCGTGAAGTAAAGAAAACCTACTGGGCAGTAGTTAGAAACAAACCCGAAAGAGATTCTGACACCTTGATTCATTGGTTAATTAAAAATCCGCAGAAAAATGTGGTAACTTATTATAAAAATGAAGTGGCGAACAGCCAAAGGGCAGAGCTTTCCTACCGTTTAATTGGTAATTTGGATGGATATTATTTGTTAGAGGTCGATCCGCTTACTGGTCGTTCACATCAAATCAGGGTGCAGCTTTCTTCTATGAATTGCCCCATTGTTGGCGATAACAAATATGGTTATCCAAGAGGAAGTAGAAAAGGTAGTATTTGCTTACATGCACGTCGATTGCAGTTTTTGCATCCTGTTAAAAAAGAGCCAGTTAATATTTTTGCGAGGCTTCCGGTTGATGGTTTTTGGGAAAGGTTTGAGCACATGTAACAGTAAAACTGTGCAATTTTTCCCCGTTTGAAGAAAGAGATTCCCCAGTGCAAATTCCTGATAATTTTTAAAAAGCTCATTTTAATATAGAAATGGGCTTTTCTTTTTTGGCATCATGTTTAAATATATCAACCTGTGATAAAACCTAATATGATGAAAAAAA
>SEDB01000027.1 GCA_004210715.1 Pedobacter sp. | reverse complement strand
AAAACTCAAACTCTGTGGGCAAACAATTATTTTCTCTCCCTTATTGCTTTAAATTCCGATCCATCTTTCCATTTTGGATACACATCCTCATTGCTTAAACGATAGCCCAAATCAAAAACCAATCTCACATCTTCCACAATGCCAGATAAATCCCAGGTTTTAGCATCAAAATTATCCTGTGGCGAATGATACCTGAATTTGGTAAAATCAGCAACTTGTTTCAAGCCCCACTCACGACCATTTTTTACATTATCAACGCCTGAACCGGTAAATAGAGAAGGAACACCCACTTTAGCCAGATTGAAATGGTCAGAACGGTAGTACAAACCCGAAGATGGAACCGGATCAGGAACTACAACTCTCCCCTGTTTTTTCGCCGAAGCCGCAGCATAATCTTCCAACTCCGACTGACCGAAACCGTAAACTACGATGTCCTTTGTTTTACCGGCAATACCCATCATATCCATATTAATGTTTGCTACAGTTTTTTCCAGCGAAAAAGACGGATGTTTAGCATAATATTCTGAGCCCAATAAACCTTGCTCCTCTGCAGTGTAAGAAATAAACAAAATGGTTCGCTGCTGCTTTTTAGGTAATTTTTTAAATGCCGATGCCAGCTCAAATAAAGAAGCTACGCCCGTAGCATTATCAACGGCACCATTGTAAATCGAATCACCCTGAATCTTTTCACCCACACCTAAATGATCCCAGTGTGCAGAATAAATAATGGCTTCCTCTTTCTTTTTATCACCTGATATTTTCGCCAGAACGTTATAGGTAATCGATTTTTTGGTGTTATTTTTAACAACAAGCGAGGTGGTTGCATTCAAATCCACCGCTTTGAAATCTTTCTTTCTGGCCGCAGTAAATAAAGTTTCGTTTTGTCCTGCCATTTTGAAAAGTTCTTTAGCTTTATCCAACGAGATCCAGCCTTCTACAACTGTTCGGTTCATGCCGTTATCTGCAGATTGCAATGTTAGTTTCGATTTAGACCAGCCACTTCTTACCACACTCCATGGATAAGCCGCAGGTTCTGTATCGTGAATAATTAAAATACCAGCTGCTCCTTGCCTCGAAGCTTCCTCAAATTTGTACGTCCAGCGGCCATAATAAGTCATGTTTTTGCCTTTGAACAAAGTTGAATCAGAAAAACCCGGATCGTTGATCATCACCACTACTGTTTTACCTTTTACATCCAGGTTTTTATAGTCGTTCCATCCATATTCTGGTGCCACAATACCGTAGCCTGCAAAAACCAAAGGCGAATTTGAAATACTCACTTCGTTCTGTACTCTTCGGGATCCGGCAACGAAATCCGTTAAATAATCCAGGCTTAAGCTGCCAGATTTCCCTTTGATCACCATTTTACTTTCGGGTACCGATTTAATCTCTACCATAGGTACTTCCTGAAAAAAGCTATCGCCGTTTCCGGGTTCTAAACCAAGTTTCTCAAACTCACGTTTCAGGTAATTGATGGTTTTGGTTTCGCCGTTGGTAAAGGGCTTTCTACCTTCCAGGCTATCTGCTGCAATGGCGGACAAGTAATTAGTGAGGCTAGAATCGTTAATTGCTTCTATGGCTAAAGAATCTGGTCCACTTATTCCGCTTTCCGATGTCTGCTGGCAAGAACTGGCAAACAAGGCAATCGCCGCTCCGTAAAATAAAATTTTGTTCATTTAGAATATTTTAGGATGGTAATTTAATAAATTTTGGGGATTTACAGTTCTACAGAATTTGGAGCGGAGGGTCAGTAGCAATTCTTAAACTTTGCCCCGCACCACAGGCATCCCCTTGCGATTATACTTTTCAAGACCGCTCCCTAAAAAAATGATGCGATTGCGCTGTTGATTCAAAAGCGTATTGCAGAATTGAATGTTTTAATTCAATTTACAATGACAAATAACTGAAAATGCCAGCTGGTAACAAGGGCTGCAATTTGGGGCGAAACTGCAGATTTCCAGATGTAAAATCGTGACAGGTCCTGCTTCAATTTCCACCTCGATGATCCAAATATGCCGTATAAATTAATTAACATCGCGTAATTTAGAAAACACAAAATTCTTTCTAACTTGAAGTCTAATTTTCAAAATATGGCAAAACAAGTTTTTATCAATTTAGCAGTAAAAGATCTGCAAAAATCAATGGATTTCTATTCTGCATTGGGTTTTGTAAACAATCCTCAATTTTCAGATGATGCGGGCAAGTGCATGGTTTGGAGTGAGCATATTTTCCTGATGATTCTCTCGCATGAAAAGTTTGCATCCTTTGCCACCAAACCCATCGCCGATACAAAATCAGCGGTTGCCGGACTCTTTTCTTTATCGGTTGACAGTGTAGATGAGGTAAACAGCATTGTTGAAAGTGGGCTTAAAGCTGGTGGAACCGAACCAAACGAAATCAGGGATTACGGTTTTATGCAACAGCGAACCATTGAAGATTTTGATGGTCACACCTGGGAGATTTTTTATATGGATCTTTCTAAATTCCCCACAGATCAACCAACGGGATAGTAATCAAAATGATTGACCAATAATTTTCTTACGGTGCGCAAAACCCCATTCCAGTAGGTTATGGATGATGGTTTTTAATGTTAAACCATGCGCTCTAAGCTCATACTGAACCGTGATAGGCTACGTGTCTAAAACGGTTCGGTTAATCAGCTTATTAATTTCCAGCTCCCTCAATTCTTTAATTAACATCCTGTCCGAAATCCCTTCTACGTTATGTAGAATATCAGAAAACCGCCTTTTGCTGTAATAATACTGAACTATTCATTGATAGAGGTTACACAAACGATGCAAGAAGATAATGCCAACGCAATAATTCTTTTGTTTTAAAAGACGCTATATCATCAAGCTGAACAAATCCTTGATCTGCTACAACCTCTTTTTTATTTATTATTCCGTAGTAATTCAATAAAAAGGACTGAAAGTATTTTCTGTTTTCGATCTTGTTTATACCTTTAGTGTAAATAAACATTAAGAACAACGAATACTACAAATGGATCAAAAAGCCCCCTCAACCCTTACAGACCAGGAGCTGTTAGTGGAGGCAAAAGAAATGAAGTCGTTTTCTATAATGAATGCTTTTTTAATTGGCTTTCTTGCAGGAATTATCTTTGTGAGCATTTACTATAGTGCATATACCCTTTCACTTTTAATTCCTCTTTTTTTTATTTATAAATTCATTAATGATCCAAAAAACAAAAGGGCCAAGGAAGTAGCGGGACTGTTAAAAGTGCGAAATTTGAAATTATAACATTCAAGAAAAAAGCGTTGCATTTAATAGCTTGTTCTTTCTGACTTAAAAAATTTCTTTGGTATAGTTTTGGATGAATTATAGTCTACGTTATCACAATTTAGTTCAACAGTATGAAAACTGTAGCACAAAAAATGGGGATTAAAGAAAATGCAAGAACGTATTTTAAAAATGCCCCACACGATGCATTAACCGCAATATATCTTCCTGAAATCCAACAGTCCGCTACACTAAGTGGAGAATTTGACTACATACATCTTTTTGTAAAACAACAAGATGAACAGGCTAAAATTTTCCCAGAATTAAAAAAACACCTCAAATTAGGTGGAATGCTTTGGGTTTCGTGGCCAAAAGGCGGACAATTGGAAACAGACCTTTCTTTGCCTAAAGTAATTAAAATCGGATATGAATTTGGATTAGTAGAAAGTACCTGTTTAAGTGTAAACGAAACCTGGTCAGCTTTGAAATTTACACATCCAAAGAAAGGAAAAGCTTATAACAACAGCCACGCGACTTTAAAATCAAGAACAACAAACCGATAAGAAACTAATTTCAGCTACATCATAAATTGAGCGACTATAAAGCTTTTAAAAATTCCAAATACAACGGTACGCTTTTCTCAACATACTCGGGTGTGGAATGATATTCGATTCCATAATAAGCAAATAAGGGTTGGTAATCTGCCTTTACATATTCCAGGCTCAGCTCAAATGGTCGGGTGAGTTCGGCTAAAGGATATTTATAAATTCCAGAAGGACTTAGTTCATCTTCCGCAACGCCCAATGAAATCGCTAAAGTGATTTTCTTACCAGATAATGGATAACCGCTTTTACTTCCGTAAGCCCAGCCATGCGTTAAAACTTCATCAAACCATTTCTTTAATAACCACGGACTGTTAAACCAATAATATGGAAACTGAAATACAATTTTATCATATTTTTCCATCAGTTTCTGTTCTGCCTCAACATCTATCTTTCCATCTGGATAGGCTTCATGAAGCTGGTGAATAACAAACTGATCTGGAAATTTGCGGAGGGCTTCAATCCATCTTTTATTAACTAACGAGTTTTTAATATCTGGATGAATAACTATAATTAGTGTTTGCATTTTATCAAAATTTTAAATTATTTGATACAAAAGTAATGCCCTTGCTTTAGCTTTGGTATATTAACGACCCATTGTAATGTACTATATAAAATGTAAGTAATGACAGAGATTAAGGAAACCTCAACCAATTTTGCCAATAAACAAGCCCTGGCGGATGAGTGCCCGGAAGCTTATGCCTCAAATATTATTGGTGGTCAGTGGACATTGGTAATTTGCTCCTGGTTATTAGAAGGAAAACTGAGGTTCAGCGAATTAAAAAAACGTTTACCTAACATTACCGAGAGGATGTTAACCTTGCAATTACGCAAATTAGAGGAAAATAAAATCTTAATTAGAACAGTATATGCTGAGGTCCCTCCCCGGGTAGAATATGAACTCACAGCAATTGGCTATGAATTGAAACCCATTATCAAAGAATTAGAAAATTGGGGAAGCAGACACAAAAATTTGATTGACGAATCCTAACTTTTTAAACTACAAAGACATTCTCATATTTAACATTTTAGGATTACGCGTGTATTCTTAAAATAAAAAATTTCAAAATGAAATTAAAAAAAATACGCATTTTGTTGTCGCGATTACTATATTTGCGACAACAAATAATTTAACATGAGAAGATTAGAATTTGCATCGCTACAGGTAAGAGATTTAGCGGTATCAAAAGTATTTTACACAGAGAAATTAGGGTTTGAGGTTTCGGAAATGAGTAATCCACACGCCTGTGTTTTTACCTACAATAAAGGCGAAGCTAGTTTTGCCATCAGAACACCTATTGGAGATATTGAAGAGAAAGAATTGGGCATTGGTGCCTCACTCTGGTTTGCTATTGATGAGAAAATCGAGGAGTTACAAAAGCAACTGATCGCCAAAGAAGTAACGTTGATTGGAACAATTAATAATACACCTTTTGGTAAAACCTTGATGGCAAAAGATCCAGACGGATACGTGATTACATTTTTGGAAAGCATTTAAAAACTATTGTAATGGTTGATGAGAAAGTGAAGTATTGGATTATTGTGGCATCCAAAGATCACGTCAAAGCTGGTATTGAGTATGGAATTGCTCAAGCCTGCCATGGAAAATCTTCGCCTTTAAAGAAAATGAAAAAGGGAGATTTCATCATTTATTATTCAGGAAAGCAAACAATGGGCAAGCTCGATAAGTGTCAGGAATTCACGGCAATTGGACAGGTTAGAGATGATGAAATTTATACTTTTAAAGTTTCGGAAGACTTTTGCCCATCCAGACGAAATATAGAGTTTTTAGAATGTAAGGATGCTTCAATTCTTCCTTTAATCGGTGATCTGGAATTTATTCCAAACAAAAAAAGTTGGGGTTATCCATTCCGATTTGGTTTCTTTGAGATCAATCAAAAAGATTTTGAGTTAATTTCATCAACAATGCTTCAACACCAATATGGCTAAAGAAATAGAATTTCAGTTTAAAACCCCGAACGATAGTCCAGGTTATTTGCTCGGACAGTTGACTATGCTTTGGCAGCGCAAACTAAAAAAAGTTTTAGACCCACTTGATTTGACACAAACGCAATTTGTATTGCTTGCAGCCTTAGGTTGGCTTTCAAAAAAAAGTAACGCGGTTACACAAATTGACATTGCCAACCAAAGTAATGCTGACAGAATGATGGTATCAAAAGTTTTGCGAACATTGCAGGATAAAGGTTTCGTGACGCGACAAGAACACGAAACTGACACCAGGGCGAAAACCATTAAACTAACTGCAGATGGAGAAGCTGTTTTACAAAAAGGGCTAATTGAGGTAGAAAATGCGGACAAAGATTTCTTTGCTTCTTTAGGCAGTGGACTTTCATTATTCAATAAAAATATGGTGCAACTTATTGAACAAAATAAAGCTGAATAAATTTTTGTCTGTTAACGATTTAGATCGCTTCAGATACTATTTTCATAATCAGGTTATTTTCTGTATATCAAATGACCTTAAAGTAAAATAAGAAACATTTTAAATGTTATCAGCATAAAAAAGTCTTTTCAATACTACAAAAACTGAAAAATTTGCATTTTTGCATTGTAATCATTAGAATTTAGTTTCAAAATTTGATATTAAATAATTGATTACAAATACATCATTAGGTAATTAAGATAGAAGAAATGTTTACAGTAGAAGAAATTAAAGCGGCTCATAGTAAAGTAAAATCAGGCGCAGACTTTCCATCATATATTAAGGAAATTAAAAAATTAGGCGTAACGCATTATGAAGCTTACGTAACAGATGGACACATAGATTATCATGGATTGAACAATTACACTGCAAAAGTGCCGGAGAAATATGATGCATTAACAATAGCTGATACTAGAAATGTGGAAACATTTAAAGCAGAATTAATTGCTCATCAACAAGGAAAAACCGATTATCTTACTTTTATTAAAATGTGCGCAAAAACGGGAGTTGAAAAATGGAAGGTTCGTATGGACGAGATGACCTGTACTTATTTTGATCAGGCTTGCAATGAAGTTTTGACAGAACAAATCCCACAATGAAACGTTGAAAAAAAATCAATTGATAGGTATAAAGAGTATTATTTTATTACTGATATTTGAACTCCTGTTTTAGTAAATAAAATGGCCTTTGTTTTTGCAAAGGCCATTTTATTTTTTAGTTAGAATAACATTCAGGATTATTTTCCTGTCTTTTCTATATCCCGATCCATTTCTACCAAATCTACATCTTCCGGGTTTGAAAAATCTCCTATTAAATATTTATTGAAGTGATCGGCCAATTTCCAGAAAGCATATTCTGTCATGTCGCCGAAACCGTGGCGCTGACCTGGAATAATCAGAAAATCAAAACGTTTACCTGCTTTCATCAAGGCATTCGCCACACGAATAGAGTTTGCAGGATGCACATTATTATCCACATCACCATGCATTAATAACAAATGTCCTTTCAGGTTTTTAGCTAAATCAGGATTTTTGTCAATACTGTATTTAAAAGAAGTATCGCCCTTTAATGAAATCACTTCCTTAACTCCATGATGTTTTTCACTCCACCAGCGGTTATAAATACTGTTGTCGTGGTTACCTGCATTGGAAACTGCAGCTTTAAAGAAATTAGGGTAAACTAACATGGCCGCTGTAGACATAAAACCACCGCCGGAGTGACCAGTTATGCCCACTTTTGTATCATCAATATAACTGTATTTCGAGGCCAGCTGCTCGATTGCAGTTTTCTTGTCAGCCAAACCATAATCACGAAGGTTTCCGTAACCGTAAGTATGGTACCATTTAGAACGTGATGGATTACCACCGCGATTACCCACCGTAATTACAATATAACCAAACTGCGCCAAACGCTCTGTACGGTCCATACCTTTACTAAATGCTTTATTAACCGCTTCCGTTTGTGGTCCAGGATAAACATATTCGATAATTGGGTACTTTTTATTTGGGTCGAAATCGAAAGGCTTATACATTACTTACCATTTTTATCATACAAAGTAGATTTTGGAGCTGTATTTACTCTTGAATAATTATCAACGAAATATGTATTGTTATCATTCATACTAATGGCATGATCGAAATTACCGGCATTTAATAACTTCATATTCGAACCATCGAAATTGATGCTGTACAAATGCAAATAATATGGATCTTCCTTACCTTCTCTCCCATTTGCTGTAAAATAAAGCACTCGATTTTTTTCATCAATATTTACGATGCTTTCACAGTGAAAGGAACCCTTAGTAATTTGATTTTTTAGCTTTCCATTTCCATCAAAAAGATAAAAATGAGCCCAACCATCACGTTCGCTCCAATGAATTAATTCTTTACCATTGTTGATCAAACCCGGACGATTAACCTCTACATAAGTATTGAAACGCTCATCAATTAAAGGTGTAACTTTACTTGTAGCAATATCAATGGTTCCAATATCAATACGTTTTAAATCACGACTGGTTCTAGAAAAATAGAATCTGCTATCATCACCTAACCAAATAGAAGGACGAAACTCATTATCACGATCTTTGACCAATGACGGTTTACCCCAAACGCCTACACTTTGATCTTTAAATGCAGATATATTTAGTTTTTTGTAAGACTTTGCCGGGAAATCAAAAAGTAAAATTTCATCTTGTGGCGCTTCAGCCTCACCTGGCATTTGGTATTTGTAAGTTTCCAAAGTTGGTCTACCAGCAGTAACACTATTAATTACCCATAAATCTTTCACTTTACGGGAATCATTACGATCTAAAACAAAATATCTTGAATTTGGCGACCAAAGCACATAAGCGCCTCTGCGTTTTTTATTGTTTTTTTCGTTCTCAACATTGTTTTCTCCGTCACCATCACTTCCGTAGGAGTAAAATTTAACACCATCTTTGGTTAATTGATGTTCTACAATTGTGCTATCCTCTTCATTTTTAACGGCTTTTTTATAGTTCTCTTTATCCATCCAATACAAATTATAATTGCGTGAAAAGATAATGGCTGAAGAATCAGGAGCAACGGAACCCCAGCTTGGTTTTGGTTTAGGTTTACTGAAATTTGGAACTTCTGTTAATTTTGCCGTGGCCAGATCATATTTAAAAGAGAAAATCTTTTTTTGCAATGAATCTGCTGCTTTTTTATCCTTGCGATCAGGTTTTGTTTCATCAATTGAACTTTTTACTTCAAATGAAATACTTTTTTCATCTGATGCAAATTTCAAATTCTCTAATGGCAAATGCTCTGCATCAAAAGGATCACGTACAACCAAAGTGATATCGGCAGCCATTTTTGCATTATCAAACATCAGTTTTTTTGATTTCGCATTGGGATCTACCAAATACCAGAATTTACCTTTCGGACTTTCGAAAGTGTACCAAAAACGATTGCTCAATTTTAGCCAATGTGGATCAACCGATGTAGAATAAACCATCTTTTTCAACTTATTTGGCGAAAAACGCGATGCAAGTTGATAATTTGCCTTTGGTTGTGATTGAATATTCTCGGTTAGCGTAAAGGTTTTGTTTTGTGCTGCTACAGTTAAGGATAAAAATGGCGCACAAAGAATGAGTTTGTAAAGTTTGTTCATCAAAATTAGTTTGAGGTGCTAAATTATTTAATAAAAGCTAATTATGATCTTTAGATATTGTAATAAAACAGTTAGTTTAAACAATTTTTAAAGCAGATAATTATTTATCAACACCAGTTCTTTTGATGTAGAATAAATTAGTAGTTTTTTTAGTTTTGTAGCAATCGAAATTACTATGAAATATAAATTACTAACCATTATATCAGCTGGATTAATTTTATTTACCAGCTGTCAGTCTAATTCACAACCAGAAGACGCAGGAGGCAAAGATACAACTGAACAGGTATCGAAAACAACTGAGGAAACCTCAAGTTCTGTAGATGTTTCCAAAATAAAGGTGGCCGATGCAAAAACCATTTTAGCCAGAAAACAAGTTCCTATTTTATGTTATCATCAGGTTAGAAACTGGAAAGCAACAGATGGTAAAGTGGGTAAGGATTATATTGTGGAGATTCAAAACTTTAAAGACCAGATGAAAATGCTGGCTGATAGTGGCTACCACACCATCTTACCAGATCAGCTCTACGCTTATTTGAATACTGGAGCGGCATTACCAAGCAAACCAATTATGTTAACTTTTGATGACACCGACCTCGATCAATTTACCATTGTAAACCCGACATTAAAAAAACTAGGTTATAAAGCAGTGTATTTCATCATGACCGTTTCTATTGGTAAAAAGGGAAAATTTGTTGATTATATGAGCAGCGATCAAATCAAACAACTTTCTGACGAAGGAAACGTAATCGGTTCGCACACTTACGATCATAAAAACTTTAAGAAATATGCCGGAAAAGATTGGGAAGAACAGCTGGACAAGCCAACTAAAAGACTGGAAGAAATTACAGGCAAAAAAATGACCGAATTTGCTTATCCATTTGGTTTATGGAATGCAGAAGGAATCCCAGAACTTAAAAAACGTGGTTTCAGAATGGCTTATCAACTATCTACGAAACGCGATGAAAAAGATCCTTTATTTACCATTCGCAGAATTATTGCTAGTGGTTATTGGAGCCCAAAAACATTAAGCAACAGCATTAAAAACAGTTTTTAAATAATACAACCCCGACATTGTTCGGGGTTTTTCTTTATCAAACGCAAAATAAAATGAGAACAATCGCCCTCCTATTTCTCCTACTCGTTTCTGGAACTGCTTTTAGTCAAGCACCAAATCTTAATGGCAAAGTGGAAATTGATATGAAAACCGGACAGATTACCTGTGATTTTATGTTAAGTAAGATCCCAAATCTGGGCAAAGATTACCAGATTATACTGAACAAAGGTTTCAACATCAAAGCGATTAAAGATTCCAACAACAATACATTGAAATACTCAGGCTATTACGCTGGAACAATGCGTGGCGAGGGTTTAACTTACACGCCTTTATTTAAAGATAGCATAATGGTAAATCCTAAACAATTGCACATTACTTACACAGGTGCTTTTCCAATTTATACTGACACGCTGAACTTCGTCGATTTTAAGGGTTTAATTGCCTTCAACGGCAAAACCATGCGAGCTGCTGATCAATCGAAATGGTATCCAATCATTTATGATGTCAAAAACGACCGCCTGATTGAACAAGTTTCTTTTAACATTGAAGTGAAAACCCATGGCGCCAAAACAATTTTTGTGAATGGCGATTTACCTAAATCAGGTCCATCCGCTACATTTAAATCTGATCTTGCCATTGCCCCGATGTTATTTATTGGCGATTATGAGGTGCAAAAAACCAATGGAGCATTATTCTTAAACACCAATATGAATAATAAGCAACTAACAATTTTTGAACAAAACATTGTAGAAATGAAAGCTTATTATTCCAAAAATTTAAAAATACCTTACGATACCAAAAATGTTTTCATTGAACATGAACCGATAGAAAAATTCAATAAAGGCCGGAGCTGGGGATTTGTTGCTTTTCCAACCATTGCTTTTGCCGGCATTAAACTAGGCGACATGATTGATGAACAAAATTCAAAACTAAAAGATTCGACCGATTACCCATTCATTGCACATGAAATTGGTCATTATTACTTCGGAAACGTGTTGCAACCAAACTCCACCCTATTTTGGTTTTTCCTAGAATCTACTGCAGAATATCTATCGGTTAAAGCCAGTGAGGAAAAATATGGAAAAGCTTTTGCCATAAAATACTTCGCCGAGCGAGGAAAACAGCTTAAAAACTTCAAAGCAAAGTCCTTAAATGCAATCAAGGATATGAACGAAATCTCCGGAACTTACCGCTACAGTTACGGACCATTTTTACTAAGAGGCCTGGAACAAATTATCGGCGAAAAAAGAATGTTCAAATTTTTAAGTACCAGTTTAAATGCTAAAAATGAAGCTACGGATTATAACTTTTTCAAGAGAAACGCATTAAAATCAGGAGTTACAAACAAAGAATGGGACACGTTTGAAAAAGACTTTATTTTAGCTGAAAACGCAGTATCTTTGGTCAAATAAAAGATAAAAACATTGAATAGAAAATTTATACCAACGCGTTATTCCCTAACACTTATTCTATGCATCAGCTTATTTATTTCAGCCTGTGGCAATCAAAAAGTTACAGAAAAAGATAATCAAGATACATCCGCAAAGGCAATAAAAACCGATACCATCAAACAAAAACCAGCTGATGCTAAAACCATTTTAGCCCGCAGAGAAGTTCCGGTTTTATGCTATCATCAAATCAGAAATGCGCTGGGAAGTGACAGTAAGAGAGCTGGCGATGATATTATTTCACCAGATAAATTCAAGGAGCATATCAAAATGCTGGCAGACAGTGGTTATCATACCGTGCTTCCTGATCAGCTCTACGATTATTTGTTTTATGGTAAAAAACTTCCTTCAAAACCAATAATGATCACTTTTGATGATACAGACTTGGATCAGTTTACGGTTGGCAATACAACATTAAAAAAATATGGTTTTAAAGGCGTGTATTTTATCATGACGGTTTCCATCGGCAGAAAAGGTAGAATTAGCTACATGACTAAAGAAAACATCAAACAATTAGCTGATGAAGGAAATACGATTGCAAGCCATACTTATGATCATAAAAACTTCGCTCAATTTACGGATGAAGACTGGAAAATCCAGATAGATGAACCAACCAAAAAATTAGAAGAGATTACGGGCAAAAAGGTAGAATATTTCGCCTACCCTTATGGCGTTTTTAAAGCCGCAAACCTGCACAAATTAAAAGAGCATGGTTTTAAGGCTGCCTTTATTTTATCAACAGCAAGAGACGAAAACTTTCCACTATATACCATTAGAAGAATAATTGATCCAGGAAGATACTCAGCTAAAAACCTACATTATAGCATTAATAAGAGCTTTAATAAAACAAAACCATAGTTTCATCTGTAAAGTAAGGATAAAGCTTAACCATGTTCCCATGAGAAAATATGCCCATCCTGTTATTATTTGCTTAATCTTCTTAGCTGCTTGTACCAATCCTAAAAGCGATAATAAAGCCAATCAAAATTCAGATAGTGTTGCCTTAGCAAATACCGAGTTGTCTGACAATTTTTATAAGAGGCTGGAAGGAACAATTGCTGGTAAAAGGGTCGTATTAAATTTGCAAAAAATTGATGATGATTACGATGGAAACTACTATTACGAAGGGTCTTGGTTAAACCTTTCTACTGATACACTAATTGGAAAGGATAGTGTTGTATTATTAGAGAACAGCTTTTACGACTACTATTTTGATAAAGATGCGAAGCAAAATAACCTATCATTAAAATGGAATGGAAAGGGTTTCACAGGAACCTGGGAAAATGGAAATCAAAGTAAAAGTTATCCTGTTCAATTAACGGAAAAATATCCTGAAGGCAGTTATCAGTTCACTGCGGGTAAGTTTTCTGATTCTGTCACCGCATTCGCTGATAAGACTAAATCGCCATCCGCATCAATTAGTTTTGAATATTTACAAGCAACAGCAACTGATGATGGCGGAAACTGGCTAAACAACCAATTAAAGAGCATTTCGGGCATTAAACCCGGAAATGTTGACCGAGAAATTGGATTCAAAAAAATTGCTGAAGCCTACTTCTCCGATTACAGAAAAGAAATTACCAACCTACAAAAAACTGGCCCTGATCGTGGATTTGATGCCTGGATGAACTACACGAACAATAGTCAACAATCTATTGCATTTAATGGAAGCGGCTTTGTTGTAATTGATTTCCTGGCCGATTCTTACACGGGTGGTGCACATGGAAACTACAGCAGCACAATGTTCTGTTTAGACGTTAAAAACAAAAAGCAAATGGTATTGAATGATGTTGTAAAAATTGATTCCAATACTTTACAAAAACTGCTAGAGCAAAATCTCCGTAAACAATATAATATCAAACCGGAAAATCAAATTAGTACAGTTTTGTTTGATAATTTTTTAAAGCCTAACAAAAACTTCTATTTCAATAGCAATGGTTTAGCATTTATGTATAATCCTTATGAAGTGGCAAGTTATGCGCAAGGACAGATTGTTGTCTTCATTCCTTTTGCAGAATTGAAAGCTTATTTAAATCCAGCTTTTGCTGAAAGAATTGGTGTAAAATAAATTATGTTATTGCTGGCTTGGTGCCCCAGAAAGGTGGATTTAAAACCCACAAGTATAATGACGAGATTAAAAATTTCGACTAGCTGACACTGATTCGTAAACGCTGTTGGTCCGGATTTATAATCCGGATCTTAGAAATTCCACGGCAACCCACCAAAAGATTAAAAACTCGACAAATCCTTATCTATAAAATATCTATTATCAAATATTTATTTCCGTTAAAGGTTACCTCTTTGCCAACTGTAGCACCTATAAAAGCCCGTCCAATCGGTGCAGCTTGCGATACGGCTATAAATTTTTGTTCGTCTACCTTAAGTTCGCCAGCACTAATACTGATGTAAAAGTTTCCGTTTGATGTTAGCACCAAACTTCCGTTTTTCACTTCTTTAGCAACATCAACATTTTCTATTTGTTGCAGTGCAATCTTCTGCTGACCAGCCTCGTGAAGTAATTTACTGTTTCTATCCATTTCCTGTTGCATCATTTCGCGAGTAGTTTCGTACTTATCGCCAGCACTGCTTTTAGTATCATCGTTTGATGCTTGCCTGGCTTGTAACATTGAATATTCAATATTTTCTATTCTATTTTGAATAAAAGTTAAGCACAGTTGATACAATTGGGACTTTAAAGAAGACATATTTTTATGATGGAAGATGAAAAGGTTAAATGGGAAATCGTTAAAAAATGAATAGGAAATAAATAATAGATTAATTGCGCAATGCCAGCGCTTTATTGAGAATAGATTTTATTTTCTCCTCTGGTATATCTTCGAGATGATTAACTAATAAAATCTTCATTCTGGCTCTTTTTTCCTGCAACAAATCTTCGTGGTCAATTTTATTTCCGTCAACCAAACCAATATAAGGTTGATGATATTTTTTATGAATCCAAAGATAGCAGAACATTTTTCCTTTATGGTAATAAAAAGGCAAACCATATTTCCAATGTTCCGTGATATTTTCATAACCACTAAGCAGTAATCTTAAATACTGCAGGCAACTTCTCATTGGTTCATCTTTTTGCTCAAAGAAATTATCTATTGGATTAAGCATCTTTTAAAGAATTGATGTATTGTTAAATTGCTAAATTGTTGGGCATTTTTAATCAATTACCAATTTCCAGTTACCCAATGAACAAGTGAACCAATGAACCAATAAACCTTACTCTTCAATCCAACTTACCTTTTCTTCCATCGAAGTTCGGTTTGGTGCCCAGGGTTTTTCGTTATGATAACCCATATAAAACAAACCAATGCATTTTTCATTTTCTTTCAAGCTCAAAAAATCACCTAAATCATGAATTAACGGTGGCGAACTCCAATAGGCACCAACTTTTAAACTTTCTGCGGATAATGCCATATTTTGTACCGCACAAGAAACTGCGGCTAACTCTTCCCACTCTGGAATTTTACCACTAACCACCATGTTTATAGCAATGATACAATCAGCCTGCGCTGTTTTCTCTGCAAAGCTGTCGTACTTTTTTTGAAGAAAATTTTGTGGTGAAACGAGATTTTTATACAATCTTCCAAGCTCTTCCCCTAGTTTCGTCAGGCCCGCTTTTCTAATTACCGTAAACCGCCAAGGCTGTGTTAGCTTATGTGTAGGTGCATAATTAGCAGTTTCTAAAATCTGATTGATCACTTCTACAGTGATTTCTTTTTTGATATAGCTGGCCGGGAAAATACTCCGGCGTTCTTTTATAACTTGTGATACGATTTCATAATTGCTCATTTGGTAAAAATAGCTAAAAGCAGAAAGATTGAAGCTGAAAGCAAAACGCTAAATTGTTAAAACTTAAAACATTTGACTTTTTGATGTTTTGATTCGCTATAATATTAAAAAAATTATATCTCAGGACAAAACACTAAACCAAAACATTTGGCACTTTAATTTCTTGATAATTGATACTTATTACTTGACACTTTTCAGTTGCTTCCTGATTTTTTTAACTTTTGCAAAAAAAGCGATACTTTCTTTATCTACCAGAAATTCCATGGTTTCGATCAATTCATTTTTGATCCAACTGTGTTTTGGAACTAAATTGGCCAGAATATTTAAACAATGAGATTTTACTGCTACAGGAATTTTTTCATCAATTAGCCAGGCAAAAACAACTTCTACAATATTATCGGTTTCATAATCAGCTATGATAGCTTTAATTTCAACACTGGCTTTTTTATTGGTTATGAAAGCTAAAATTTTAACATAATGACGTAGTGCGGAGAGGTTCTGTTGTGATGGTAGTCTTTCTAGAAAATCTTTTGCGTGAGACAAAAACCTCCCCTGATGATTGGAATAAACTCGTTCTAAAATCCATGCTGCTCTAAACCCAATTTGTTCATCATGATGAAAAGTTAAATCAATTAAATGTTTTGGAGAGATGATTTCATCAGAGGCAAGTTCCTCAGCTTTATTCTTTCCAATGGGATGTTTTATTATGTCTATTAAAATTTCCATTGCAACATAAAATTATAAAAAAAACCGTCAGCTGAAGCAAACGGCAATGAAATAGCAAAAGGAATATTCAACAATTATCTAGACAAATAAAATTGAAATACAGTTCATTGCCGTTGGTTTCAGCTGACGGATAAAAACATTTGCCAAATCGGCTTTAGCCAAATAATACTTT
The DNA here is from genome assembly GCA_004210715.1 of Pedobacter sp. GTDB lineage: Bacteria > Bacteroidota > Bacteroidia > Sphingobacteriales > Sphingobacteriaceae > Pedobacter. Next base: position 6,480 of record SEDB01000027.1, on the reverse strand, counting down.
GGATTTTCTACCTAGCCAAAAGCACAAAATTTTGTTAAATAAACCCGATTGAACGAAAATACTTTTTGTTGCAGTCTTCAACAGGCTCAGACTAACAACAACAAAAAGATTGAAGTGAAAGCGGAACTGCAATTGCTATAAAATGCCGGGCCTTCATTTTTAAATAAAAGCAAACACTAACCGACTATTGGCTTTTGACTTCGGACTATAAACCCTATCTTTGCGGCTTATTTATTTACAGTATGATTTCAGTTTCTAATTTATCTTTACGATACGGCAAACGCACATTATTTGAAGACGTTAACATTAAATTTACTCAAGGCAATTGCTATGGCGTAATTGGTGCTAACGGCGCAGGTAAATCTACTTTCCTGAAAATTTTATCGGGAGAGGTAAACCAAACTTCGGGTAGTGTTGCTTTTACACCAGGCGAACGAATGGCGGTTTTAAAACAAAACCATTACGAATTTGATGAGTTTTCGGTATTAGAAACCGTAATGATTGGCCATAAAGAACTTTATGCCATCATGAAAGAGAAAGATGCCATTTACATGAAAGAAGATTTTACCGAGAAAGATGGCGAGCGTGCCGGAGAATTGGAAAATATTTTCGCTGAAATGGATGGTTGGAACATGGAAAGCAATGCGGCAACCATGCTGAGCAACTTAGGCATTACTGAAGATAACCACACCAAATTGTTAAAGGAGCTAGATAATACGCAAAAAGTACGTGTATTATTGGCACAAGCTTTATTTGGCAATCCTGATATTTTATTACTGGATGAGCCTACCAACGATTTGGACATTGAAACCATCGCCTGGTTAGAAAATTTCTTAGCCGATTACCAGAACATTGTATTGGTTGTAAGTCATGATAGGCACTTTTTAGATGCAGTTTGTACACATATTGTGGACATCGATTTTGCAAAAATGAGCACTTACACAGGTAACTATACTTTCTGGTACGAGTCTAGTCAGTTGGCCTTAAAACAACGTAGCGACCAGAATAAAAAGCTAGAAGATAAAGTAAAGGAATTACAAGAGTTTATCCGCAGATTTAGTGCGAATGCATCGAAATCAAAACAGGCAACTTCACGTAAAAAAGCTTTAGATAAAATCGATATCACGGAGATTAAGGCATCAAGTCGTAAATATCCTGCTATTATATTTAACAATACGGGCCGTGAAGCAGGTGACCAAATTCTACAGGTTGATGCTTTAGGAAAATCTGGAAACGATGGCGTTTTATTCGACAAGGTTACTTTTATGGTAAATAAAGGCGATAAAATTGCAATTTTATCTCAGAACAGTTTAGCCACTGCAGCGTTTTACGATGTATTAACGGGTAGAACAGCTGCTGATAAAGGCGAATTTAAATGGGGTGTTACCATTAGTACAGCCGATATTCCAAATGATAACTCTGAATATTTTGCTGATAAGGATGAAAATCTGGTTGATTGGTTACGTGAATATTCTGGAACAGATGCTGATGAGCAATTTGTACGCAGCTTTTTAGGCCGTATGTTATTCTCTGGCGAGGAAGTTTTGAAAAATGTAAAAGTGCTTTCAGGAGGTGAGAAAATGCGTTGTATGTTTTCGAGAATGATGCTTCAACAAGCCAACTTATTGATGTTTGATGAACCAACCAATCACCTGGATTTGGAATCTATCGAAGCATTAAACAACGGCATGAAAGATTTTAAAGGTGCGATCTTATTTACATCACGAGATCACCAGTTAACAGAAACGGTTGCAAACCGAATTATTGAGATTACACCAAAAGGTACCATTGATAAGTTGATGACTTATGATGAATACATCAACAGTCCTGATGTTGCCAAACTTCGTGAGGAAATGTACGCTTAATCTTTTATTAAAATATATTTTGAAAAGGGTTTTGATATTTCATCGAAACCCTTTTTCTTTATAGCATGATGAAAACGCTCTCTACGCTCCTTCTACTCTCGGTTTCTTTCACTGCATTTGCGCAAAAAAGTGATTCGACACACATGCATTACCGAATTATTAGAGGCGGCTTAATTGAACATTCTACGGAACTGAAGTCAAAAAAATATGTAAAAAATGGTGAGTCGGAAATTACAAGGGGAAGAGCGGTACTTGCATCTGGATGGTATAAGGATGATAAGCGTTATGGGAGATGGCGCTTCTTCAAAGGACCTGATTCTCTCGAACAGATCTACAATTACACCACTAAAAAACTTGAATTTAATGCACCACTTTCTAATATTTTGTATGAAATAGATTCCATAAAACCTGATGATAAAGTTATCTATCCTGCTAAAATTGGTGGTTTTTATACAGGATTACAGTACCTGACTAAGAAATTTTCCCCCTCAAAAGATTTTAAGCAATATCCTGGAGTACATCCCATATTTTTAATTTTTCACATCGATGCAAACGGAAAATTGATAAAATATGAAAGCGAAGTCGGTGGTGGAGAATATAAAAAGAAACAAGATTTAGAACTTAAAGATTTCAAAGAAGAGGACTTTGAATTTGTACCAGCATATTTAAACGGCAAAGCCGTACCAAGCAGATTGATTTTCAAAGGAGATCTTTCTGTAAAATAAAAAATCAAACCACTGTAGCGTTTTCAACCCATTAATCGTTTTATGATAAAAAGTGTTAATGGCCGTTAACCAATTTTGATTCTAAAATTGATTTAAAACATGAAAACTCATTTGAAAAACTTTAGCTTAACAACAAAAATTGCACTCTCTCTTCTCGCTATAGCAACAATATTCTCCGCTTGTAAAAAAGACTGGAACGATGATCCAATTGAAGCTGCAGGAATTGGTTTCGTTCATGCTTCACCAGGAACAGCAGCATTGGACTTTGTACTGGATAACCAAAAAATTGGAAGCTTTACCTATACTAACGATCGCGGTTATTATGCAGCATACCCAGGAAACAGAATTATCGGTGTAGCTAAAAAAGATTCATTAAAATACCTTACCAGTGGTACAGGAACCTTAAAACAAGGTGGTTTTTTCTCGGCTTTTGTGGTTGATACTTTAAAATCTACCAGAATATTATTAGTTGAGGATGACTTAAAAGCACCTGAAACAGATAAAGCAAAAGTACGTTTTATCAATTTAAGTCCAGGTTCTACACCTTTGGATTTAGCACTTGAAGGTAACGCAACCGCTTTGTTCACTGCAAAAGCATTTAAGGAATTTACGCCTTTCACTTCCATCAATCCATCAGAAAGTTATACTTTTCAGGTTAAAGAAGCTGGATCTGCAACCGTAAAAGCAACTTTACCAGCAGTAAAAATTGAAAAAGGTAAAATTTATACCATTTGGGCCAAAGGTTTGAGCAGCGCAACTGATAGCACCAAATTCGGTTTAGCGGTTATGACAAATAAATAATATCTATCTATGAATTTAACACCATTCTAAGATGGGAATGGTGTTATTTCATTAATTTTGGCATACGAATAAGTTAAAAACTTAGCAACTAATCAAACCTAAAATAGTCCTTACCAGGAGTGATAAAAAAGATACTCAGTTTTGAGGAAATTTTAAAAGGCTGTGTAAAAAACAACAGTAGCTGTAAAGAAATGATGTATAAATCATTTTATGGCTACTTAATGGGCATTATTTTAAGGTATACAAAAAATACTTCTGACAGCGAGGAGCTTGTAAATGATAGTTTTATAAAAATTTTTAAGCATGTAGGCAATTTTAAATCGCCTAAAAACCCTGATGAATTACAACGGTCGTTCAAAGGCTGGATTGCCCAAATTGCATCACGTACAGCAATAGACAAAATTAGAAGTGTAAAAGCTAAATTTTATGTTGATGATCTTACAGAAGATGAACATCCAGCAACACAAGCATCGGTTACTTCCGAATTACATGTGAGTGATATTTTGAATTTATTAAATCTGTTGCCAGATACACAAAGATTGGTGTTTAACTTATATGAAATTGAAGGTTTCGCACATGAAGAAATTTCTAAAATGTTAAGTATCCCAGAAAGTTCGAGTCGTGTTTATTTAACCCGATCAAAAAACAAATTACGCACACTTTACCTGAATAACATGGTTGGTTCATATAAAAAAAATGGATAAGGAATTAATAGACCATATTGCCACGCAACTTCAGCACCATGAGGAATCTTATGCTCCAGGTGCTTGGGAACGTTTTTCTGAAAAGGAAGATAAACCGAGAGGCTTCGTTTATTGGCCTTTATGGATTGCTGCTGCTTTAATTTTAGTGTTTGGTGGAACATTTTTAGTCTTAAACAATCAAAATCACAAACAAGATTTCGTAAGTACGAAGGCTAAAGTAATCGATAAATCATCCGTTATTGAAAATAATTTACCAAAAGAGATAACTAAAGACATTGAAATAAAAATAGTTAAACCATTACAAGATGATCTTCAAGTTATAAAGAAATCGGCAAGCCTAAACAACCAAATACAAACACAGTCAGAAACTCTTGAAATTGATAACAGTAACATTCTAAACAATTCATTGACTTCTATTCCGCTAACAGTTTCTGGAAATAAACATTTTGAAATTGCCGAAAAAGTTAAAAAAGAAAAAACTGTTAAAAAGTTAACTTTTGAAGACCTTTTAGCGCATGATAGTAAAATAAATGAATTAAAAGCCACAACTAAAAACCCAACAAATTCCAAGTGGGAACCTGGTGTTTACGTTGCTCCTGCTATGGGTAATGACAATAAAGTGAATATGAACTATGGTTTTTCTCTTTCGTATAATCTGGCTGATAAACTTTCGATTAGTTCCGGAATTGCTTATTCATCATTGAGTTCAACAAATAATCCATCAGCACAAAATGGAAGTGCTAATGATGCGACAGTAAGCGCAATGCCAAACTCAAATCCATTAGCATCTTATTCGAGCAATAATTCACGTAGTTTAGAATCTGTTAATGCAAGTGTCAGCGGGATTAATATTCCTCTGGAATTAAAGTATAATATCAATAAGAAATTTTATACTGGTATTGGGGTTTCAGCATTAGCCATTTTAAATAATAAACAAGACAATAACTATATCGTGAGCAGCGGTAGAAACGTAACTGTAGCAAATACCTCAGGCATAGCGGAGCAGAGAATGCTTATTGTTACAGAGCGTGTTTCAGAGCCACAACCTCAATCTGCAAGTGCTCCAGATAAATATATTGGCTTTTATAACTTTTCATTGGGATACAAGCAAAAAATATCAAAAAAGACAGATTTTGCCATTGAACCTTTTTTAAGACTTCCAATGAAAACATTCTCTAATGATAACCTCAATCTTACCAATGGTGGTTTGAGATTAAAAATCGATTTTTAGCGATTGTTATAAACGAATTACAATTGCAATTCCGCTGGTTTATTATCTTTGTGAGATTTACATATTTGAAAGGATCGATAATGAAACAACTGGCATTTCTTTTTTTACTTTTTATTGGCTTCAATGCCAAAGCTCAGCATGATCCAAGTGATCAAATGGATTCGCCCAACTGGGATGTAATTGGAGGTATAACTTTCAAAACAGTTAAGCCAACTGAAAAATATGCAATTTATAACCCCAACATCAAAAAATTTGAGAACAAGCCCTTTGAGCTTTCCGGATATATAGTTCCAATTAAAGATGGCATGAAACAGACCAAGTTCATGTTGTCCACGCTACCCATTAATCAATGTTTCTATTGCGGTAAAAATGGTATACCAATTATGGTGTTGGTAGAAATGGCTGAACCGATTAAATTTACCTATCAACCGATCACGGTTAAAGGTATGCTGAAATTAAGTACAGCAAATACGATGGATAATCCGCCTGTGCTCTTGTCTACATCGAAATTACTATAAACAAAAAAATCCCGATTCATCATCGGGATTTTTTTTATCCTATAAATAGAATATCAAAATATTTTAGTGACCTGAATGACCATCAGCTCCATGAGCATGACCATGAGCCAACTCATCTTGTGTTGCTTCACGAACATTTAAAATGGTACCTGCGAACAAGAGATTTTTACCAGCCATAGGATGGTTTAAATCAACCGCTACAGTTTCATCATGTACAGCAGTAACTCCAGCTCTAAATTGGTTTCCGTTATTATCTTGTAAAGGAATTACATCACCAACAGCCGGAATTTCGCCACCTGCATCAGTAAACATCGATTTTGGAAGATCAGCGAAAGCGCCTGGATCTATTTCTCCATAACCATCAGCTGCAGATAATTCAAAGCTATATTCAGCACCAGTTGTCAAACCTGCCAAGTGTTCTTCAAATTTAGGCAACATCATGCCAACGCCATATAAAAATACTAAAGGATTTTGCTCATCAGCTTTTTCAACAAAAACTTGTTGTCCTTCTTCGTTTGTAGTGTGCAATTCATAAGTTACTGCGACTACTGAGTTTGGTGAAATATTCATTTAATCTTTTTTAATGTAAATATGCTAATGCTTCCTCAACAGTGTTAACCGGTAACTGGCATACTT
>SEDB01000266.1 GCA_004210715.1 Pedobacter sp. | reverse complement strand
TGATGTTTTCATAAAGCTTATCAATTAATTCCTGACTTAAACCATGGTTGGTAATGGTTACAAAACCCGAATCGTTGAAGGCTCTGCCCAATTCATCAGAAAATTTTTTACGTTCTTCTTCAGTTCCATTGATGTAAGAACCCAAATCCAAACAAGGAATATACGGTGTAGACATAATTTTATTTTTAATGTTGTACGAATTTAAAAAAGAATTGTTAATAAGTGTGGATGAACGAAATATTATGGCTTTAAAAAATTAATAAACAGTAGTTTAAGTTATTAACATAAACAACAAAATTTATGAAATGTTAGGTTTGTCATGTAAAATCCATTATTGGCTGAATGGAAACTATGATAAGTTTTATTTCGTAATATAGATACTGAGCTTGAGAGGTCTCACTCATGAAATCAACACACACACACACACACATGAAACGAATAATTTTAATTTTATTGTCGGTTTTAGCATTGAACCAGGCACAGGCGCAAGGGAAAAAAACTGAAAAGGCAACTTTTGGTATGGGTTGTTTTTGGTGTACAGAGGCTATTTTTCAACGATTGAAAGGGGTAACGGCAGTAAAATCTGGTTATGAAGGAGGGCGTTTAGCCAATCCAACTTACGAAGAGGTTTGCACAGGGGCCACTGGTCATGCAGAAGTTTTGGAAATTACTTACAATCCAATGGTAATTTCTTATGATGAATTACTGGAAGTTTTTTGGAAAAGCCACGATCCAACAACATTAAACCGCCAGGGTGCAGATTCAGGAACACAATATAGATCTGTAGTTTTTTATCACAATGCAGAACAAAAAGCTTTGGCTGATAAATATAAAGCGGAGCTGAACAAAAACAATGCGTTTGGAAAACCAGTGGTTACAGCCGTTGAAGCTGCAAAACCTTTTTATGTAGCGGAGAACTATCATCAGAATTATTACTTGAAAAATGGTAGTGAGCCTTATTGCAGAGCGGTCATTTTACCAAAAATGCAAAAGCTTGAAAAGATTTTTAAAGCGAAGCTGAAGAATTAATAATTAGACAGATCGTCATTCCCATTTTAGTTGGGAATCTTAAAGCGATTGTTTTTTGCATTAGGGTTCCCGCCTTCGCGGGAATGGCGATCGACTGAAAAAATAGCTATTCTGCCTAAAATGTAATGGTGTTAAGGTTGGAGAGCTTATATTATCAACACACTCGTCATTGCGAGAAACGATTTTTCATCGTTTCGTGGCAATCTCACACCGGCTTTTTTTAACAGAATACGAATCTAGTTTTGCATCTTCTTTTCATGGCTAAAACTTTGTTTAATAAACCGTATTGAAGCGATATCCCCCGATTTTTTCTTCATCGGGGATTTAGCGGAAAGACGGGCTGCATTTTCCGATTTGCACTTCAGCACCTTTCCAAATCCTTATTTTAATTTACAAATTGTCAATTAAGCGCCCGGGCAATTAAACAATGAAGCATTTCTGAAACTTTACGTTGGTAAATATTACATTTGCAGTATGAATACTGGCTTACAGCTTTATAATACGCTTTCACGCAAAAAAGAAATTTTTCAACCGCTAAACGCAGCCCATGTTGGGATGTATGTTTGTGGTCCTACCGTATATAGCGATGTGCATTTGGGTAATTGTCGCACTTTTATCTCTTTCGATTTAATTTTTAGATACCTGAAATATTTGGGTTTTAAGGTGCGTTATGTGCGCAACATTACCGATGCCGGCCATTTGGAAGGCGATCGTGATGAGGGTGATGACAAGTTTGCGAAACGGGCTAAACTGGAACAACTGGAGCCAATGGAAATTGTACAAAAATACACTTTGGGTTTCCACGATGTACTGCGGATGTTTAATACACTGCCGCCAAGCATCGAGCCAACTGCTACCGGGCATATTATTGAGCAAATTGAGATGATTAAAGTAATCATTGCCAATGGTTACGGATATGAAGTGGGTGGCAATGTTTATTTTGATGTAGAGAAATATAGCAAAGAATATAATTATACCATTTTAACCAATCGCAACCTGGAAGATATGTTGAATAACACCCGAGAATTGGGTGGCCAGGATGAAAAACGGGGCAGATTAGATTTTGCGCTTTGGATTAAGGCTAAACCTGAAACTTTGATGCAGTGGCAATCGCCTTGGGGCATGGGTTTTCCTGGTTGGCATATCGAATGTTCAGCCATGAGCGCTAAATATTTAGGCGATGAATTTGATATTCATGGCGGTGGAATGGATTTGGCGGCTACGCACCATACCAATGAAATTGCCCAATCTGAAGCTTGTAGCCACAAACAGCCTGCCCGTTATTGGATGCATACCAATATGCTTACGGTAAACGGAACGCGTATGTCGAAATCTGCAGGAAATGGTTTTCTTCCTTTAGAGTTATTTACTGGTGCACACCCACTTTTGAAAAAGGGTTATAGCCCGATGACCGTTAAGTTCTTTATGTTGCAGGCACATTACCGCAGTACTTTAGATTTTTCTAACGATGCACTTGATGCTTCGGAAAAAGGTTTCCGCAGGTTAATGGCGGCAGCAGGTTTACTGGATAAACTGACCGTTTCCGAGCAAAATGATTTCGATATTGATGCATTGAAAGAAAAATGTATCGCTGCCATGAACGACGATTTTAACAGTCCGATTTTAATTGCTGAACTGTTTGAAGCAGTAAGGATTATCAATACGGTTTATGATGGTAAAGCAAAAATCTCTGCTGAATCATTGGAAAAATTGAAAGCGTTGATAAATGATTTTGTTTTTGATATTCTCGGTTTAAAAGATGAGGATGCAGGTAGCAATGACTTGAATGGTGTTTTAGAAATGGTGATCGATTTGCGTACCGAAGCTAAGGCCAATAAAGATTATGCTACATCAGATAAAATTAGAATCGGCTTACAGGAGTTAGGCATCCAGTTAAAAGATAGTAAAGAAGGAACTACCTGGAGTAAGGCTTAAGCTGGTTGAGCGTCTGTATTCCAGCGTCTTGGTTTTATCTTTATTGTATTAATTGCTGATTTTGATTAAGGCGTAGGTTAGTTTTTAAGTGAAATTTTAACAATGAACAAAAACATTTTATTCCTGTCTCTAATCTTATTGTTGGGATTTCAGGCTTGTAAAAATAAATCCAACCAAACGACGGAAAATGAAGGAGATGCCGTTGTTAAATTAGTATCGCCGGCGTTTAATGCGGACAGTGCTTATCAATATGTGAAAGCTCAGGTTGATTTCGGACCGCGAATTCCTGGTACGGCTGCCCATCAAAAGTGTGCTGATTATCTGGTTTCGAAATTGAAATCGTTCGGTGCGGATGTAAAAATTCAAGGTGAAAAAACTCAAACTTATGATGGAAAAACTTTCCAGCTCAAAAATATTTTGGCCTCCCGTCAGTCGGCACCCGAGGTAGTTAATCGGGTTTGGGATATTGGAAACGAAATTGGCTACGCCTCTTATTTTGTCCGTATTCCAAGTGGGAATATTGTTGACGATCATTTCTGGATGAATAAAGCGGGTGTGCCGTCAATCGATATCCTGCATTATAATGATAACAGTGGCTTCTATATCAACTGGCATACGCAGCTGGATAACCTGGCCAACATTGATAAAAATACGTTAAAAGCAGTTGGACAAACCGTACTCGAAACCATATACAGAGAGAAATAAAATGTGTAATTGTTAATTACTTTTGAACACTTAAGCTCCAAAAAAAATTATATTCGCCAAACATATATCTATAATTCATAATGAAACAATTATTTTCAACTGCAATATTATCATTTTTGGCAATTGGTGCATTTGCACAGAAGAATGATGGAACCACAAAATCGTTAGTAAGTGCCGAAAAGGATTTCGCAAAAGCTATTGCAAAAAACGGAGATAAAGAATCTTATCTTGAATATTCATTAGCTAGTGCATTGGTTTTCAGGCCAAATCCGGTAAATGTGAAAGCTTTTTACAATGCACAAAGTAAAGGTGAAAATTCAGTAAGCTGGGAGCCAAATTTAGCAAAGGTTTCCCGCAGTGGAGATTTAGGCTTCACTACCGGACCTTACGCTCTTGATGGTGCTAAAAAAGAATACGGTCAATATTTATCTATCTGGAAATCGGAAAATGGTAAGTGGAAATTAGCGATTGATGTTGCTACTTCAAGCAACAAACCTTTAGATAAGGTAACGCCGAAATTTGTGGAACCTAAAGATCATGTTGCGCCAAAATTCTTAAACGAAAAAGAACTTAAAGCAGGCAAAGATATTATTACCACTACTGAAAAAACGCTTAACACGTTGCTTAAAACGCATGGAATTGCGGCTTTTGGTGGTTTCTTAACTGAAGATGCCCGTTTGCTGTTTCCTGGCAATGAAGCCATCAATGGTAAAGGCAAAATCATCTCGTTTTACAATGGCATGATTAGTAAAATTAACTTGAAAACTACTGGTGTAGATAAAGCAATTGGAAGTGATTTAGCTTATACTTATGGTGTAGCCACTATTGATTATAAAGCTGATTTACGCGAAAGCTTTAATTATGTTTTTGTTTACGAAAAAGCTGCTGACGCAAGTTGGAACTTAATCGTCCAAGCATTTGTACCTGCTGAACGATAGATTAATAATGTGAATTGAAAAGGGCTCTCTCAAAAAAGAAAGCCCTTTTTTTATGTGCTTTGAGATTGTTTTTAGCAGTTTCAGTTCTATTTAGCCCCGATTGAAGCGGACACGACTTCCGGTTTCTCGGAAGGAGTAAAGCAAAAAGCGGGAACAAATTTAAAAATGAGCACTGTTTTTGCGCTACAAAAAATATAAGAATTAATCATTTTACGTTTTATGTTCATGAATAAAAAAATACTTCTTTTACTCGCTCTAACTTTTATCTTTTTACAGGTCTTTGCTCAAAAACAAAAGTTTGATGTTCAGGGGAAAGCTGGAGCCCGCGGCATTATGCCAGAAAATACCATAGAAGGGATGTTAAGGGCGCTTGATTTGGGTGTTACAACCCTTGAAATGGATGCTGTTATATCGAAAGACAAGAAGGTGGTTTTGTCTCAAGAGCCCTATTTTAATAATGAAATTTCTTTAATGCCGAATGGAAAAGCGATTACTTTTAAAGACCAAAAAAGATATAACATCTATAAAATGGATTATGAAGAGGTTAAAAAGTTTGATGTGGGAAGCAAGGTGCATGCTCGTTTTCCAGGTCAGGTTAAGTTTAAAGCTTACAAGCCTCTACTCGATGAAACCATTGATGCAGTAGAGGCTTATGTTAAGGAGAAAAAATTAAAAAAGCCAGTATATAGTATTGAAACGAAAACGATAAAAAATGGAGATAATGATTTTCATCCTGAGCCAGCAGAATTTGTAGAGTTGATTATGGATATCGTAAATGAGAAAAAAATTTCCAAACGGGTAATTATCCAATCTTTTGACATGCGAACGCTTCAATATTTGCATGAAAAATATCCTAAAATACAAACTTCACTGTTGATTGATGAGAAAGAGCCTTTTGAAGATTATATTGATAAATTAGGGTTCAAACCAACCATTTATAGTCCGTATTCGGTTCTGGTTGGAAAAGGATTGGTTGATCGCTGCCACGCGATGGGTATTAAAATCATCCCGTGGACAGTAAATAGCCTGAAAGATATTAAATACTTTATGAGTTTAGGGGTGGATGGTGTAATTACCGATTTCCCAAACCTGATGGGGCAATTAAAATAAATTAAAACATAAAAAAAAGCGTTCTGATTAGTTTTAGAACGCTTTTTTTTATGTTTTGTAATCAGTTTAGTGGTGCGATGATTCTGCTTCTTCAGCTTTTGAATGTGGTTTCTCTGTTTCGTGGTGACCTGAACCTTCTGGTGCGTGAACAAAGATTGGTCTAGTGAAAGCCACAAGAAGGATTAAAACGATAATCCATGCGGTTAATGGTAATGCCCAAATGCCTTTTGTTTGCTGAACTGGCGCGTGTGAATCGTGAGCTGACATGTTAAATATTTTTATTTTGAAAATTATGCTTTGTAATTGCGATAAAGATAAGAACTATTTTAAAATTAATGTATGGATTTGTGTACTTATTCCGTT
>SEDB01000265.1 GCA_004210715.1 Pedobacter sp. | reverse complement strand
AGTCTTAAAACCCTTACACAATGTTTACTTTCCTCTTCATTGAGTGTATAAGTGTTTTGGGTTATATCTGGCGTGTAAAAAATATGCATCCCTGAAATTAGTGATTATCAACCTGATCTTCCTTATTGATAACCAATTCTAATTTGATAGTTTCTATATTTTGCTCTGTTTTTTTTAGTATGGTAAACAGATAACCGTATGACATATTACTTTCCCCTACTTCGGGAATACGTTCAAAAATATGCGAAACTAAACCACCGATGGTGTCAAAATCTTCATCTTCTGGTAAATCGTGAGGTAAATGCTCATTTACATCATAAACAGTAGCAAAAGCATTTACGATAAATTCATTGTCAGATACTTTTTCAACCAATGGCTTCTCTTCGTCATACTCATCCTGAATTTCGCCAACCAATTCCTCTACAATATCTTCCAAAGTAACCATACCAGCGGTTCCACCAAACTCATCCAATACAATTGCAATTTGAATGCGATTGCTTTGCAGCTCACTCATTAAATCATTAATTTTTTTGGTTTCTGTAACGAAATAAGGTTTACGAATGATGTCGTTCAATGTCCAATGCTGATTACCAGAAGCAACAAGTGGTAAAATATCCTTTGCATGGATAATACCAACAATTTTATCCATGATCTCATCGTAAACAGGTAAACGGGAATATCCCTCCTTAATGATTGTATCAATTACACTTTCTTTCGGAGAAGTAAGCTCGATACCTGAGATTTTGGTTCTTGGAACCATGATATTCTTTACAACACGTTCATTGAAATCGAAAACATTCTTAATAAGCTCATGCTCATTATTATCTAAAGCCCCACTTTCCTTACCCTGATCTAATAGGTATTGCAACTCTTCAGTACTGTGAAGTGATTCATGACCTGCAGAGGTATCGATACCAAATGGCTTTAAAATTATTGCCGCTAAGCTATTTAAAGTCCAGATGAAAGGCTTGAAAACTACATAAAAGATTTGTAGTGGAACGGAAACGAATAGTGTTGTAGCTACTGGTCTTTGAATAGCGAAAGATTTAGGAGCCAACTCACCAAATACAATATGCATTACTGTAATTAATGAGAAGGCTACTATAGTTGATGCCGTATGAATCGTTGCATCACTAAAACCCCATTCGAGGCTATCAAATAAGTTTTTAAAGATGGTATGCATTACGCCTTCACCCACCCAACCTAAGCCTAGTGATGCGAGGGTAATACCTAGCTGTGTGGCGGCTAAATAACCATCCAGATTATGAATGATTGTTTTGGCCATTTTACCAACACGACTTCCTGTTTTTGCTTTAATTTCGATTTGAGAAGCCCGAACTTTTACAATGGCGAACTCTGCTGCCACAAAAAATCCATTCAACAACACTAAAAATAATGCTAGAAACAATCGCCAACCTACTGAGGTAGTATCTGGTTCATCTAATGCAACCAGTATTAAATTGGTGGGCAATATTGCACTTAAATCTGTATTTAAAAACAAGCAGGCCGTGGGTAAATCCATTATGCTAATTCTCTAAATGTTGTATTGTAAAGTTCTATGCTTTCCTTAATTACTTTATGAGCGTAACGAACACCTAATAAATGCTCAATTGTTACATTCTTGTCTTCTAATGCTTTGTAATCCTGAAAGAAACGAACAATCTCTTTCATTTGGTGTGGAGGTAATTCATCCAAATCATTAATGTAGTTTACCGACATATCGTGAGCAGCAACTGCGATGATTTTATCATCTTGTTCTCCATTGTCAACCATGTGCATTACACCAACTACTTTAGCTTCAATTAAGGTCATTGGATATACATCAACAGAACAAAGTACCAGAATATCTAATGGATCTTTATCGTCGCAGTAAGTCTGCGGGATAAAGCCATAATTAGCTGGATACATAACTGATGAAAAAAGAACTCTGTCTAACTTAATTAAACCTGATTCTTTATCTATTTCATATTTGGCCTTTGAGCCTTTAGGGATTTCAATAATTGCGTTTACAATTTCAGGAACATTTACTCCCGGAGATACGCTATGCCATGCGTGATGATCGTCTTTTGCCATTTTTAGTTTAAATCTGTCTTTTCTTCTTCTGGACTTCTTACTTTACTTTTCACAAAGGTAATCAATAAAGGGATAGTTGTGATAAGGATAAAGCCAATAATAATGTATAATAAATAATCGTTAATTTCTTTTTCGAATCTTTTGCCCAAAAAATAGCCTAGTAGCGTTAGTGAGCAAATCCAAAGTACTGCTCCAACAACATTGTAAAATGCAAATCGTTTGAAATCTAATTTTACAACACCGGCAAAAATTGGAGCAAAAGTTCTAACTATCGGAACGAATCGGCCCATAATCAGGGCGAAAGCACCTTGTTTGTTATAATAAGCTTCTGCGGCTTTTAAATATTTCTTTTTAAAAAAGAAACTATCTTTTCTGGTATACAATAAAGGACCTGTTCTACGACCAAACCAATAGCCGGTAAAGTTACCAGATATGGCTGCTACACATAAACCTGCTAAAAGAACGGCGATATTAACGTCTAGTTTTCCTGTTGCTACGAACATACCGGCAAGGAATAACAAATAATCGCCAGGAAGAAAGAAACCGAAAAAAAGGCCTGTTTCTGCGTATATCACAAACACAACCAGATAGAAACCGCCCTCCCTCAATAATTTCTCGGGGTCAATTAAATGCTGTAGGTTAGTCCAGAAGTCCTGCATATATCAATTATTCGTAAAACTACAAATAATTATCTAACAAGTGTATACCTATATCAGGTTTAAAATAATTGCCGGATAAATACCTAGAATAAGTGTAATTGCAACAGAAACCGCTAAAACAACCTTATACTGAACAGGCGTAGAAAGTTCAATTTCTCCACCATCTTTAAACCAAACCGCCACAATCACTCTGAAATAATAGTAGAAACCAACCAATGCATTTAAAATAGAGAAAGCCACTAAGAAAGTATGGTATTGTTCCATCACATTCAGGAACATTAAATATTTACCAATGAAACCAGCTGTTAATGGAATACCTGCCAATGACAACATCGCAACGGTGAGCGATAAAGCCACCAATGGATTTTTCTTACCTAAGCCATTAAAACTTTCAAAGCTATCACTTCCGGTTTTCTGCTTAACAAGAATTAAAACCGCAAATGCGATGATTGAGGCGAAGGTATAGGCTGCAGCATAAACCAATACACTATTTTGAGAATTAGCTCCAATTACAACCAACGAAAATGCAAAACCAGCAGTTTTAACTACTGTACTCATAAAAGTAGTAATCAAAGTTGGCGAACCTTCGTACACATCTGGTGTCCAGAAATGAAATGGTGCAGCACCAACTTTAAAACATAAGCCTATCATCATCAGGATTACCCCTGGATAAAAAATTGGAGAAATAGCTTTGCTGTTATCTACCAGATAAGCCTGGATTTTATCTAAATCAAAGGAACCAGTAGCACCGTAAATTAAAGTGATACCAAATAATAGGAAACCTGTAGAAAATGCACCCATCAGGAAATATTTTAATGAAGCTTCGTTTGAGGCAAAATCCTTTTTACGAATACCTGCAAGAATATATAAACTCACTGACATGATTTCCAAGCCAACAAATAACATTGCCATGTTTTTGTACGACACCATCATAATCATCCCCGCAAGGGCAAAAAGAATTAAGGTATAATATTCGGCTATATTATCACTTTTTGAGTGAAAATAGTTTTGGGTTAATAGGAAAATCAACAATGTGCCAACAATACAAACACCAGAAAATGCTAAAGCAAAATTATCGGTTTGCATCATTCCGAAGTGAACAGCATTGCCATTCCAGGCAGCAGCAGTAAAGCCTAATGCAGTAAGTAAGCCAACAACGGT
>SEDB01000756.1 GCA_004210715.1 Pedobacter sp. | reverse complement strand
GTCAAGGGTAGGTAAGGTTTTTCGCGTTGCATCGAATTAATCCACATCATCCACCGCTTGTGCGGGTCCCCGTCAATTCCTTTGAGTTTTAATCTTGCGACCGTACTCCCCAGGCGGTCTACTTCACGCGTTAGCTGCGTTACCAAGTTAATTAAAACCCGACAACTAGTAGACATCGTTTAGGGCGTGGACTACCAGGGTATCTAATCCTGTTTGCTCCCCACGCTTTCGTGCATGAGCGTCAATCTTGACCCAGGGGGCTGCCTTCGCCATCGGTGTTCCTCCACATCTCTACGCATTTCACTGCTACACGTGGAATTCTACCCCCCTCTGCCAGATTCAAGCCTTGCAGTCTCCATCGCAATTCCCAGGTTGAGCCCGGGGCTTTCACGACAGACTTACAAAACCGCCTGCGCACGCTTTACGCCCAATTGCTGGATCAGGCTTGCGCCCATTGTCCAAAATTCCCCACTGCTGCCTCCCGTAGGAGTCTGGACCGTGTCTCAGTTCCAGTGTGGCTGGTCGTCCTCTCAGACCAGCTACTGATCGAAGCCTTGGTGGGCCTTTACCCCACCAACTAGCTAATCAGATATCGGCCGCTCCAGGAGCATGAGGTTCTTGCGAATCCCCCACTTTCATCCTTAGATCGTATGCGGTATTAGCGTAACTTTCGCTACGTTATCCCCCACTCCAGGGTACGTTCCGATATATTACTCACCCGTTCGCCACTCGCCGCCAGGTTGCCCCGCGCTGCCGTTCGACTTGCATGTGTAAGGCATGCCGCCAGCGTTCAATCTGAGCCAGGATCAAACTCTTCAGTTTAATCTCTGTTGCTTGGCATTTCTGCCACCGTCATTGCTGACGGGTCGCTCACTCAAAATACTGACGATCACTTCTTGCGAAGTAACCTATTTCTTTTTTGTGAACATTTGATAATTTAAGTAATCAAGAACCGAAGCTCTTGGCACCTTCATCAAACGCCCACACTTATCGACTGTTAATTTTTAAAGAACTTTATTCGGTACTGCTTGCAGCTTGTTGACAAAGCGTTTTGTTTGTCAGCCGCGAAGAAGAAAGAGTATGAAGCGTT
>SEDB01000264.1 GCA_004210715.1 Pedobacter sp. | reverse complement strand
AAATGTGCTGTCAGTGCTTTCCAAAATCTACAAGAAAAAAAGCATTTATGATAACAAGCCTGCAAACTAAAAATAATTACTTATTTTTGTGGTTCAATTATGCAGCAAATAAAAACTTCATTCGATTTTGAGAAACCTATTGCCGATTTAGTTCAGCAGATAGAAAAGGTTAAACAAGTTGCCGACAAAACCAAGGTAGATATGTCTGCCACGTTAGACGAGCTTGATGGCAAATTAGAAGAAACGACCAACAACTTATATAAAAACTTAACAGGTTGGAACAAGGTTCAAATGAGCCGCCACCCTGATCGTCCGCAAACGCTTGATTATATCAGCATGATTTGTGATGATTTTATTGAGTTACATGGCGATAGGACGGTTAAAGATGATAAAGCAATTATTGGCGGTTTTGCTACGATAAATGGGCAAACTGTAATGGTTATTGGTCATCAAAAAGGTAAAAATACTAAAGAGCGTCAGTTCCGTAATTTTGGTATGGCTAACCCGGAAGGTTATCGTAAGGCTTTACGTTTAATGCGTTTGGCTGAAAAATTCAATAAACCTGTTGTTTCTTTTATCGATACCATGGGTGCTTATCCAGGTTTAGAAGCTGAAGAGCGTGGACAAGGTGAGGCAATTGCCCGTAACTTGTTGGAAATGTCGGTACTCCGTGTGCCAATCATTTGTGTGGTTGTTGGTGAGGGTGCCTCAGGAGGTGCATTGGGTATTGGTATCGGTGATAAAGTTTACATGCTGGAACATACCTGGTATTCTGTTATTTCTCCTGAATCTTGCTCTTCTATTTTATGGAGAAGCTGGGATTTCAAAGAGAAAGCTGCGGAATGCTTAAAATTAACTTCTGATGATATGTTTGGCAACAAGCTGATCGATGGAATTATTCCTGAACCGCTTGGTGGTGCACATCAAGATCCAGAATTAATGGGCAAAACTTTAAAAGAATATATTATAAAGGATTTAGCTGCTTTAGGCAAGTTAAAAACGGATAAGATGATTGAGCAAAGAATTGAGAAATTCTGTGAGATGGGTGTGGTAAACGAATAATCATTAACTAAATAAATTTTTGGATCCCGCTTGGCTTTGCTAAGCGGGATTTTTTTTGCCCTTAGCCCACGCTCGTTTCCAACGAGCGTGTAAATAGCTGATCGTATTTTACGATAGAATCGTAAAGCTATTATTGCGCTTGTTAGAAACGAGCGCAAGCATCAATTTTTGTTTTTTCGGTAAAATACCCACGATCTTTTCCAACGATTGTAAATAGCTGATCGTATTTTACGATAGAATCGTAAAGTTATTATTGCACTCGTTAGAAACGAGCGCAGGCAACAAAACCTATTCGGTTTGCTTGAAAAACAAAAAAGCAGCTACAAATTAATGCAGCTGCTTTATCAAAATTTTTAAAATTCTTTTTACTGTGGCGCTTGCTGCGAATAATAAGCCGAAAACTTAGCTTCTAAACCAGAGAATATTTTCTCCAATTGAGTGCTTACTTTAGCCTGATTATTAGCCTTTGCAGTTCTAATCATTCTATCCAAATAATATAAACCAGTTTGGATATTTTGGGATCCGGTTAAGCCTTTTGTAGCAGAAAGATCGGCAAGATAAGTTAGTTCTTTATTGATATAATCTCCAGACTGCGTTAAAATCTCATTTGCCCTGGCCGTTTCACCAAGTTTATATAGGTTTTCTGCCATGTAGAATTTCACTACTACCGTACGAATGCCAAAGAATTTTTGAGGCATTACCGCATAATATTTTTCAACTACTTTTTTAGCTTCAGCAGTTTTGCCTTCCTTGATCAAGCTTCCAGTTAGGTTGCTGAAAATGTTAGTGAAAATGAACGTATCATCAGATGACTGTGGATCAAGGTATTTAGCCGTTTTCATATTGCCCCACTTAAATTTGTTCATTACATTATTATACAGTACTGGTGTGTTTAACTGTTCGGCTCTTTCTTCAGAAGTAGCAGTATCTGGTTGTAATGGCATTAAACGTAAAGCTAAACCTTCATTGTATAAATACTTATCTAAGCCATTATACTGATCAGAAGGTACTGTAGAAGCGAAGTATATAGGACGCTTCCAATCGTTATGAGCAAGGATATCAAGCATAGCCAAAGTTCCTTTAGTTACGTAGCCTTTATTGAAAGTCCAGGTCATTTCAGGAACAATTTTCGATGCATCAGCTGCGCTAACCGTTCCAGTGCTTAACACTTGTTGCGGGTTGATCGTGATTTTGAAGTTTTTAGTCGGCAAGAAGTTTGATTTTGTTCCATCTTGCATCATCACTTTATCTCCATCATTATCAGATAACAACAACTCAACGATATCCTTTAATTCCACTGTTCCGTCAATTTTTTGATCAAACGGCATCACATCACGTTCGCCTTGAACATATTGCTCAGGTTTCATAGAAATTGGAAGTGGCTCTGATTCGTTTTGTTTCTTTTTCGCACCATTGATGTACCAATCTGTATCAAACAAGCTCAGGTTCACAATGCGAATATCCGGACGAACATTTTCGACCTCCTGAATATACCACAGCGGATAAGTATCATTATCTCCATAGGTAAATAAGATAGCATTGGGTGCACATGACTGTAAATAATCTAACGCAATATCGTGTGGAACCATTTTCGTTGAACGATCGTGATCATCCCAGCCTTGTTGTGCCATAATTACGGGAGCGGCTAATAAACCGATCACTGTAGCAGCCACAGCGCCATTTGTTGGTGATAGTTTCTTAAATAAATATTCTTTAATGGCTAAAGCCCCAAGTCCAATCCATATGGCAAAAGCATAAAATGATCCCACATAAGCGTAATCACGTTCACGTGGTTCTAAAGGTTTTTGATTTAGGTATAAAACGATTGCGATACCCGTAAAAAAGAATAATAGCGCTACAACACCAGCATCTTTTTGATTGCGTTTAAAGTGCCACAATGCACCAATGATTCCCATAATCAATGGTAAAAAGAAGAAGCGATTGTAAGCATTATTGTCAACAGTTGAAGGAGGAAGATTATCCTGGTTACCTCTCAATAGCGCATCAATTGGTTTAATTCCGCTAATCCATGTGCCTTCATGGCCACTGCCTTGTCCTTGTTCATCATTTTGGCGACCCGCGAAATTCCACATGAAGTAGCGCATGTACATGTAGCCAATCTGGTAGCTGAATAAGAAGCCAACATTATCAACCAGGTTTGGAACTTTAGCATCATCCAGGCGCATCCATTCTTTATAAAAGGCTGCATGTCTGGCATCATCGCTATACATACGAGGCAATAAAGTATTATTGTTGTACTCGTAATCAGTTTTTACACCTGCTTTTTCATACTTGTCGTTGCCTTTTCTCCAGATGGTTTTGCCACCTTCTTTAATGCCCGTACGTTCTGAATTATAGTTTGGGCCATAACCTAAAGGTCTATCTCCATATTGCTCACGGTTTAAATAACTTAAGAAAGAGAAAGCATCTTTTGGTGCACTATTATTTAAGTTCGGGTCAGCTTTTGCCCTGATGATAATCATCGAGAAAGAGGC
>SEDB01000755.1 GCA_004210715.1 Pedobacter sp. | reverse complement strand
TGTACACATGTCTGCAGGCTGGGCTGCGCTTGCGTCTGCATTATATCTTAAAAAACGTAGATCTAAAACCTACAATCGTAAATCAGCTTATTCTTTTTCTACTTGCATGTAGTTAAGTTCCAATGGTGTTTTACGACCGAAAATCTTAACCATTACTTTTAATTTTTTCTTCTCTTCGTTCACTTCTTCAATCACACCAGAGAAACCATTGAAAGGTCCATCCATAACTTTAATACCTTCACCAACATAGTAAGGCACATTCATGGTTTCGCCTTGCTCGCTCATTTCATCAACCACACCTAAAATACGGTTAACTTCTGCCTGGCGCATTGGAATTGGATTACCAGCTTTATCACCTAAGAAACCAATAACACTATTAATTCCTTTAATGATGTGCTCTAATTCTCCATCTAATGTTGCTTCGATTAAAACATAACCAGGATAAAAGTTACGTTCTTTGGCAATTTTCTTACCATCTTTCATTTGGTAATATTTTTCCATCGGTATTAAAACCTGAGGAACCAAATGAGAGAAACCTAAACGGCTGATCTCAGCATCAATGTATTGTTTTACCTTCTTTTCTTTACCGCTTACCGCCCTTACAACGTACCACTTTAGATCGCTCATTAGTAAATATTAATTAGAAAGTGATTTATAAAACCGCCCTTACAACGTACCACTTTAGATCGCTCATTAGTAAATATTAATTAGAAAGTGATTTATAAAAAGTATCTAACACAAATGTAGACCCTTTATCCATTGCAAAAATAACCAATGCAATAATTAAAGAAGCTACTAAAACAAGAATCGCAGAGCTTTGCAACTCTCCCCAAGTAGGCCATGTAACCTTACTTGTCATTTCATCGTATGATTCTTTTATAAACTCAACTACTTTAGCCATATCAAATTATTGAATGAATGAATGAGTAAATGAGTGAATAATATTACTTGAAAGCGAGGCTTCAAATTCAATCATTCACTCATTCTAAAACTCAATCATTATGTTAAGCACGGGAACAAGGATTCGAACCCTGATCAAAGGTTTTGGAGACCTCTATTCTACCGTTGAACTATTCCCGTGTGTATAAAAAAGAGCTAGCCTAAACTAGCTCCTTTTATATTGTAATAGCTTAAATTAAGCTAAGATTTCAGTTACCTGACCAGCACCTACTGTTCTACCACCTTCACGGATAGCGAAACGTAGACCTTTTTCCATTGCAATCGCGTTAATTAATTTAACTGTGATTGTAACGTTATCACCTGGCATTACCATTTCAGTTCCTTCAGCTAGTGAGATCTCACCAGTTACGTC
>SEDB01000263.1 GCA_004210715.1 Pedobacter sp. | reverse complement strand
GTAGCTAAGTCATAAGGCGTTTCCTTAAACTCAGTAGCCACATCTTTTTTAGCACCTACAGAAATTAAATATTTCAGAAGCTCAGTATCCTTAGCCGTCATTGCTGCTTTATGCAAAGCAGTATAACCTTCTTTGTTTTTCAGGTTCACATCCACTTTATAATCAGCAACCAGTTTAGCTAGTGTTAAATCATTTTTAGCCACTGCTAAATGATATAATGAATTGCCGTTTGGCTGCACTGCTGCTACATCGAAACCTTTATCTGTTAACAATTTAAGCTTTGCAGTAAAATCTTCTTTTCCGCGTGGACCATAAGATTGAAAAAGGTAGTAAGCCAGGTTATTGCCTTCCTTGTCTGCGGTTTTCAAATCAGCACCTTTATCCAGTAAGAATTTAACTGCTTCTGCAGAATTTCCACGAACAGCCATAGCCAAAGCAGAAACACCTTTTGCGTTTACCTGATTGATATTTTTAACATTTTTAGATAACAATTCAAGTGATGACAAATCTCTGTTACCACCTGCTGCCGCTATAAATGCAGTATTTCCTTCTTTATCAGCAGTATTTACATCAACGCCTTTTGAAAGAAAATAATTGATTATTTCTTCTTGTTTAGGTTTGCGGGCAACAGAAAATAATGCCGTTTCGCCATTACTACCAATCACAGTTGGTTTTAGTTTTAGTCCTTCCAGATATTGAAAAACGGCTAAACCATTCGAACTGCCACGACCACCTTGAGCAGCCATCAGGATTGCATTATCATTGTATTTCACACCTTTTGCAATCAGTTTATTCATCAATTCGATATTCCCACTTCTGGCTACGTAGTTGAAAGCTGTATTTCCGGTAGCATCAGTACTATTCAGGCTTAATCCTTTTGAAACAAAATAGTCGGTTAATTTAAAATCCTTATCATTTGGAAGAGCAATTAACAAAGCGTTAGCACCATCATGATTTAAGTCTTTTTTTACATCAGCGCCTTTCGAGATCAGTAAATCATAAACTTTCGTATCAGCCTGACCGCCAACTGCAGCAAATGTTAACGGGGAATAGCCGTGACTATCCTGCATGTTTACTTTAGCACCATTTTTTAGCAAATATTCCATTACCGGAAGATTTCCTCTTGATGCCGCCCAGAATAAATAGGTTCTGCTATCGTGGGTTAATTTATTGACATCGTTTCCAGGCTGCGCTAAAAGAAATATAATGGATTCAGCTGGCGCATTATTATTGATAGCCATTACCGATGCATCAAATGACATCTGGTTTAGCTGTGAAGGATTACTTCCGTTGGCAATCTCTGCTTTAATTGCCGCTAAATCTGTATTGCCTTTCCAGAAAGCCTGATCGAAAAAAGCATTTTTCTGAGCTTGTGCACTTAGGGATGCCATTGCAAGAACGGCAAATAGAATTTTTTTCATTTTTAACCTGGTCGTTATGATTTATAATTCATCTGCTCATCATGAGCCAAAAGAATTTTGGCTAAGTTAACAAGAATCATTCTAAATAAACAGGCTGAGATGAACTTTATTTAAATTAAATATAGATAGTAGTTATTTTGTTACATAGATTAGATCAACATTATAATCTATTTAGAAGAATTGATCCATCAGAAGAAACCTTTCCTTACTCAAGAAGATTGGCAACCTATCGGAAGCACCTCAATTTTTTTTGGGTAAATTAATTATTAGTTTTATCGTTAATTATGAAAATTCACAAAAAAAAACATCTTTGAGTGATGAAGCATTTATCAATTCTACTACTACTTGTAATCATAATTTCATTTTCAAACGCTCAACAAGTTAAAGTATCAGGGATTTTGAAAGATTCTAACAGTGAATTTCTTAGTAATCCTAGAGCCATTTTAAATGATACATTGAACCGATTTAGCAAGAAATACCTTGCCAAACCAGGCTATGGGGAAGAAAATATTTTCATGGAAAATTATGATATATGGAGCAAACTAATAAAAGACTCTTCGCTTGTGGTTAAGCCAAATGCCCAACATCAGTTTTCTATAAATGCAGATTTGAAAGACTCAATCAGCTTTACTTCTAACCATCATACTAGCCAATGCTATGCTGTAAAAGATTTGCTAAAAAAGGATTCCATATTGATTACGTTAATCAAAATACCATGTATCCCATATGTAGAATGCATTGAGACCAATCCAAAGTTATATGTTTTTATCGGAGAAAAAATTAAGGTTGATTACGCCAGCCGTGATAGGTTTTGTAACAGGATTTTAATGGATTCTGAGTTTGATGCCAGTTATAAAGTAATTAAAAATCTTTATGGCGATTACAAAGGGGATTCTATTAATTTTACAGCTTATGATCACTATGGAACGCCTTCATTTTCACATCATCAGTATGTTTTGCTCTTTGTTTCTGAATATTGCGGAAAACTGATTCACCAGAAATACCAATTTTTTGATGTTTACCCTACAAAAGATGGCAGATGGGCCAGTCCAGGCGACCCATGGAGATTTAATCGTCCAGATTCAGTTGGCATTCGTGGCGAGAAAATAGATTTTGGAGACTTAAGATTTGATAAAGTGATTGATGTGCGCTACCATAAAATGAAATTTGAGGAACCTTATTTTAAAATTAGGGGCAATTGCGTAGAACCGTTAATGGGCGCATATCTTGACGAACTATTTGACATCAAGAAAAAAACGGTATTGAAAGCTCGGGGAATCACTTTTCAAGATTAATTTTAGCTCACTTATTATAATGAAATCTACATTGGATAAGTGCACACTGCTGATCTTTGCTTTTTGTTCCAGAAAGATGTATAAACGAGAAGCTATAGTAAGGGCTTTAACACTACCCAAACGTTTTCAGCCAGAATCTTATCACCTTCAGCTGTTGGATGAATGCCATCATCTTGATTCAGTTTAGGAATACCGCCTACCTTATCCAACAGAAAAGGAATCAAAGCCATATCGTTTTTCTTGGCTAAGTCGGGAAAAATATTTTTAAAATCATTGGTATATTTTGCGCCCATGCTTGGCGGCATTTGCATTCCAGCAATTACCATTTTCACATTTGGATATTTCGTTTTAACCGTATCAATAATATCCTGAAGATTTTTAATGGTTTGCTTTACTGGCAATCCTCTAAGTCCATCGTTAGCGCCAAGTTCAAGTACGAAAATATCAATGGGCTGTTTAAGCAACCAATCAATCCTCCCTTTTCCAGCGGCTGAGGTTTCTCCGCTTAATCCCCCATTAATGACATTATATGGCAGGTTCAAAGAATCAATCCGGTTTTGGATTAAGGCCGGAAAGGCTTCAGTTGGATCTAAACCATAACCTGCTGTTAAACTGGTTCCAAAAAAGAGTATACATATAACAAACCCTTTATTTCAAAAATTTGGAAAGTATTTTAAACATTCGAAATGTAAGTAAAATTTACCAAAGTGCCGGACGAGAACTGACAGTTTTGGATCAAATTAATTTCACTATAGAAGCTGGTTCAACGGTGGCCATTACAGGTCCATCGGGCAGCGGAAAAACAACTTTACTGGGTTTGTGCGCTGGCTTAGACCGGGCGAGCAATGGTACAGTAGAACTTAAAGGCATTGCCTTGGAAAAGCTAAATGAAGACGAGCGGGCTGCTGTACGCAACCAATATGTTGGTTTCATTTTTCAGAATTTTCAGCTATTACCTACTTTAACAGCACTGGAGAATGTGATGGTTCCCTTAGAGCTGAGAGGTGCTAAAAACATTAAGGCTCAGGCTATGGAACTTCTTGAAAAAGTAGGCCTGGCCGATCGCTCACATCATTATCCTATTCAATTATCTGGTGGAGAACAGCAACGCGTATCATTGGCAAGGGCATTTTCCAATCAGCCGGCTATCCTTTTTGCTGATGAGCCTACCGGAAACCTGGACGCCGAAACAAGCGAAAAAGTAATTAAACTGCTCTTTGATTTAAACAAAGATTTCGGAAC
>SEDB01000262.1 GCA_004210715.1 Pedobacter sp. | reverse complement strand
GAAAGTGCATCAACACCCAAAGCAATAAAACCTTCCGCGGCTACCCGCTTCGTTACATCAATAATATGCGGGTTCAAACCGCGGTTTTCGTGAATAACCAAAACACAGCCTAACTTCTTCTTACCTTTAGGTTTTGCTAAAATGGCTTTCATATCACCATCTACACCTGCGTAAGTGATGTTTTCTACCTCGATATCATCGCTGTTGAAATCTGCAGCGGCTGCATAATTGTTTTCAAGCATGGGCAGAATTGTCATGGCTAAAGCTGTGCTTCCTGCAATGATTGCAAGCTTTTTCATGAAATCTTTTCTGCTCAGCTGACTGTGCGTATATTGGTCGTAAAGGGTGATGATTTTCTGATCCATAGGGTTGATTTTTTGATAATACAAGATAGGCAAGCAATGTGAGATTTAATAGCGACAATATTAAAAGTTCAATATAATTCTTCTCATTTGCTGATCAATTCTCAAATATAAAAGATCAAAATAGCATCAATGCTTTAATTTAGACTACCTTGTGATGTTTAAACGTGTTGTTTGAAATCATTTTGATCTATTGGAGAAAATATTCGATTGCCTTATTGATAGTTTTATCAATAATAAGGTTGGCATTACAGAAGACTTTTTAAGTGTTTCTTTGGCTCGCCATTTGAAAGAAAATTTAAACGATCTCCTCCACAATGATCAGCTGCAAAATGCAGGTATTGGTAACAAGAATATCATTGATCAAAATAAACTAATTAGAAGTGATGTGATTTATTGGTTGGATAGAAAGCACGAAAATCAATATGAAAATGAATTTCTTGATTTAATGGATGCCTTTATTTTCTATTTAAACCGCACCTGTTACGCCGGAATTACTGGTTATGAATTTCACTATACCCTTTATCAGCCGGGCGCTTTCTATAAAAAACACATTGATCAGTTTCAAAATAACGGGAGCAGGCAATACTCGATGATTATGTACCTCAATGAAGATTGGAAAATTGAAGATGGGGGAGAACTTTGCATTTATCAAAATGAAACAGCCCAAAATATTGCTCCTGCTAATGGCAAAAGCGTATTTTTTAAAAGTGCTGATTTAGCACACGAAGTTTTAATTACTAATAAGAAACGCCTGAGCATTACAGGCTGGCTAAAAGTAGATTAGGAAGCGCTCCCGAAAAGGAAGCGCTTTTTAATGCTAATTTTCTTCTGTATATTTTTTAAAATTATCCAAGATTGATTGCCAGCCACTTCTTTGCATTTCTGCAGGATTCTGATTTTCAGGGTCGAATGTTTCTACAATCTTTGTTTTTCCATCAACTTCTTCAAAGGTGATTTTTACTTGTCTGCCATCTTCCAAACCATATTCAATAAGTTCAAGATCTTTCACAGTGCTGTAAATTCCTTCAAAATCAAAACCGAAACTTCCATCTTTTGCCTCCATTCTGGTTTTGAATTTACCACCTGTTGTTAAGTCATTTTCCGCATAAGGAGCATGCCAGTCGCTTGCAGCAAATGTCCATTGGGTTATATGCTCGGGTGCCCCCCAGAATTGCCAAACTTTTTCTACTGGTGCATTTATGATTGCTTCTACAGTTATCGGTGTTTTTGTTTCCATTGTTGTAAGTTTAATTTGTTGTGGTAAAATTAATGGAAGTAATTGCATTCTTGCAAGGGCGTATGCGACAAATATGAGGTGTTATTTCCATCAAGAAATTTTATCCTTCGTAACAAATCAAAAACAAAAGCGTATTTTCTAATCCTTTCCTTACTTTGGCGGCTAGTTAAACGTTTTACCAAATATATTATGAGATCAATTTTAGTTCTGCTATTATTCAGCTGTACTGCTGTTTTTGCACAAAAAAGAACCGCTCCTGCTTATCCATTAATTACACACGATCCTTACTTTAGCATTTGGTCATCGTCTGATTCTCTAAACAGAAGTATAACAAAACACTGGACAGGAGCCAACCAATCATTAACTGGGCTAATCATGGTGGATGGGAAGGTTTATAATTTTTTGGGCCAACCTGAAAAAACATATCATTCTATTTTGCCAACGGCAGATGAAAAACCAATGGAACAGGTTTATACAGAGAATAAACCCGCAGAAGATTGGTTTAATGTTGGTTTTAATGAACAAGATTGGAAAACAGGAACAGGACCATCGGGAAGTGAAAAATCGGAAGTGAAGACCTTGTGGAAAAAAGATGAGCTCTGGGTAAGACGTAATTTCATCATGAATGCCATGACCAAAAATCAGATTTTTCTGAAAATAAGACATGATGATCATGCAACTGCTTATTTAAATGGAAGAGAAATTTACAATGTTGCAAAACTAGCAGGCAAATTTGTTTACATCCCGTTGGATAAAAAACTTTTAAAATCTGGTAAAAATACGCTAGCACTTTATGCTAAAAATACTGGTGGTCCGTCATTTTTGGATTTTGGTTTGGTGGAAGAGCCGGCCGGAGCAGCAGCAGTTAAAATTGATGAGGCTAGGCAAACCTCATTATCGTTTAATGCCTTGCGAACCATTTATACTTTTGCCTGTGGAGCAATAGATTTAACGTTAACTTTTACATCACCGCTTTTAATGGATGATCTAGATCTGCTTTCCCGACCGGTATCCTATATCGCAACAAAAGTTAAATCAAATGATGGCAAGAATCACGATGTAAAACTTTACTATGGTGCATCAACCAACATCGCAACGCATACACCTTTTCAGCCAGTAGAGGCTAAGAAATATCATTCAGCCAAACTTTCTATACTTAAAGCAGGAACAACTGAGCAGCCCATGCTCAAAAGAGCGGGCGATGATGTGAGAATTGACTGGGGTTATATGTATATGGCTGCTCCATTAGCCTACAATAGCACGCAAAGTATCTCTTCCATTGGCGATGCTTTGACTACTTTTTTAACAGGTAAACAACTTAGCCAAAAGGAGGTTAAGGGAGAGCAATTGATATTAAATACCATTATTTCAATAGGTAAAGTTGGAAGTACAGTGAAAGAGAATTATTTGTTATTGGGTTATGATGATATTTATGCGCTTCAATACTTTAAAAGCAATTTAAGGCCTTGGTGGAATACTTCGGGAAAGGAAACGATTGAAAATCAGCTACAGCTAGCGAGCGACCAATATCCGGCAGTGGTAAAGAAATGTGCAGCCTTTGATCAAAAATTATACAATGATGCCCTTAAAAGCGGAGGAGAAAAATATGCTCATTTATGTATTTTAGCTTACAGACAAGCGGTTTCTGCGCACAAGCTTGTGAAAAGTCCAGAGGGAGCGTTATTGTTTTTATCAAAAGAGTTAGGTACTTATCCTTTGGCCAATGGACAAACCTATGGAGAAGACATGCCAATTGAAGAATCGGGCAATATGCTTATTTTAATGGCTGCCATTGCTAAAACAGAAGGTAATGCCGATTACGCTAAAAAACACTGGAAAACCTTAAGTATTTGGGCCGAATACTTAAGTAAAAAAGGTCTTGACCCTTCGAATCAATTATCAACTGATGATTTTGCTGGTCATTTGGCCAGAAATGCAAATTTATCCGTTAAAGCAATTGTGGCATTGGGCGGTTATGGAATGTTGGCCACTATGTTGGGAGAACAATCTCTTGGAGATAAATATACCGCTATGGCTAAAGATATGGCAAAAAAATGGATGGTTTTAGCTGATGCTGGTGATCACTACGCGTTAACATTTAATGATAAAAATACCTGGAGAAGGAGATTAAATACTACCTTACCAAGCAAACCAGATATGGAATCCCTTTGGATAGTCGTAAAACTTATACCAAATCTGATTGGATTACCTGGACAGCGACACTTGCATCAGAAAGAAAAGATTTTGAAGCATTAATTGAGCCTGTTTATACTTACGCTATAGAAACACCAGATCGTGTGCCAATGAGTGATTGGCACGAAACCAAGGATGCGAAGAGACAAAACTTTACTGCAAGAAGTGTGATTGGAGGCTTTTTTATAAAGATGTTTTATGATAAATTGAAAGCCAAAAAATAATCGTACAAGGCTTGGGCTGCAATGATGTAATTTGTTTCTATGAATAAACATCTCATCTTATTCTAATTTGTGCTAAATAAATAAAAACAATTTACACTGATATCGGTTAATTAATTGGTTTTTAAATGTTTGATAAGTGTTTCGGATTAGAATAAAATTAAAGTAATGGGAAAAAGTGTGTGTGTGCTAGAAGACGATGAGGGGATTAGAGATGTAATTATTCTTCTTTTAAAGGAAGAAAATTATGATGTAACAGGCTTCTCAAGTGTTGAGGATTTTAATTTAAATGCTAAAAACCTCATGCCCGATTTATTTTTACTTGATGTAATGCTTCCTGATGGGAGTGGTTTAGATGTGTGTAGCGTATTAAAAACTGCTGAAAACACCAAAAATATACCTGTGTTGATGATGAGTGCACATGCTAAAATAAGCGAAATAAACAAAAGTTGTAAAGCGCAGGGCTTTATATCCAAACCTTTCGATATTTATGATTTATTGAAACGTGTAGACTATCAGCTGAATTTGCCTTCATAGATTGATTTATTTTAATAACAAAAAACCAGCCTGATGATTTGACCGTATATCTAAATATAATTCATTGCTGAATCAACTTAAATATAAACCCGAGAAAATGTTAAACACAACCATCACAGCCATATTGGGCGGGCCAGAAATGATCATTCTAGGCGTAGCTATACTCTTATTATTTGGCGGAAAGAAGATTCCGGAATTAATGAAAGGACTTGGAAAAGGAATTAAAGAATTTAAAAATGGGCAAGAAGGCACTGATGAGCCAAAAGTTCAAAAAGAAGTCTAAAAATATTTACCCTGAATAACATCCATCTACCTAAAAACATTAAAGCTTCAGACATCCATCTGAAGCTTTTTTTGTGGATTGCTAATTTCAATATGCTGAATTACAGTGTTTATTTTTTTTTAGGTATAAAATTAACTTTTAGATTACATAGAAAATATTCACTAAACCTATTTTTGACCTGTTCTTGAAAATAAACTAACACAAGAGCCGAATGTTAAAAACAAATGAAATATCTAGTTAAAGAAATAAGTGAAGGAAATTGCGACATCACTTTATTG
>SEDB01000754.1 GCA_004210715.1 Pedobacter sp. | reverse complement strand
AAGAAATTTCTGGCTTTTTTATTGCTTCAAAACCTAAAAGAATAAATCGGGAAATAATTTCTAATTTAGTCTAACAATTGTCCCAAAATTTAAGTTATCCATTAAATTAAAAAATTAAAATTATGCAGTGGTTTGGTAAAGGCAGTAATAACGTAGAAGACGGTAGAAGCGGTGGAGGGGGTAAAACCATACTCGGCGGCGGTATTGGGATTATCGTAGTGGTACTGGGTTTAATTTTCGGGAAAGATTTGAGCGGAGTGGTAAGTCAGCTTCCCACTTCACAAGGTACAGAAGAGGTAAAACAAGGTGTGCCGGCCAACGATCCACAAGCTATTTTTGTTTCTGGTGTTTTAGAGTCAACCGAGCAAGTTTGGGATGTTGGCCACCATGTTCAAAATATATTAGGGATTTCTGAAAAATTAGATCAGGCCCGCGGACAGGTAAGTGAAAAGGAATACAATCGTTTATCGGTAAAGTTAGAACTTCAGGCTGATTTTTTTGCTGGTTTGTGGGCGCATCATGCACAAAACCTAAAAGATTTTAAACTGGAAGAAGGCGATATAGAAGAAGCATTGACGGCGGCTAATGCTATTGGTGATGATAAGCTACAAAAACAGGCTACTGGCGATGTACAACCAGATTCTTTTACGCATGGAACTTCGCAGCAACGTATGTTTTGGTTTAAAAAAGGCTTTGAAACTGGCGACATTAAACAGGGCGATACTTTTAGTCAGTTGTAATTTGGCGTTTGAGGGGAAAAGCTTAGATAGTTGTATAATATTGGCCACCTAGACCTGATAGTAATGTAAAGCGCCCACTTTTTTCCAAAGCGGGACTTGTAATGAATAGCGGGAGTAACAATAATAATGGTGTTAGCAAAGCTTTCCAGAAAAAAGTTTAGAATTGTAAAACCTTTTTGATTTGGCATTGTTTGTCACTAGTTAAAGGGTTTTCTCTTTTAAACCAAACATAATTATCCAAGCGCCCTATTTGTATAATAAACATGATCCTTATAGTTGATGATAGACCCGAAAACCTT
>SEDB01000261.1 GCA_004210715.1 Pedobacter sp. | reverse complement strand
TTGACCAATCAATATCCTTATGCCCGATTAGTGGATGATGAGGGCAATAGCTTACCGATCACTAACGGCTACAGGGAATCCTTCAAGTCAGCAATGCAGGCTAAGGGATTTCAGAATTGGTCATACAGTCCTATTGAGGATATTGATGAATATGATAACCGTCAGTTGAATACTGAATTCAGAATCAATGCAGCAGCAAGCTATAAAATTCTGCCTTCTCTAAAATTCTCTTTAACCTATCAGTATTCGAAAAGTACCGCACAGACGAAAAACCTTCAAAAAGCAAATTCGTATGGTGCTAGAAATATGATTAACGAGTATACTACGGTAAATCCCGATAACTCCATTGTCTTAAGAATTCCTCTAGGGGGCATCATGGATCAAAATCAATCTGATGGAGTTGTAAACGGAGCAAGGGCGCTTTTGACGTTCGAGCGCACAATGAGTGCCGATCATAACCTAACGGCTATAGCTGGGGCAGAGATCAGGCAATTGAGAACAAATAATCAGTCAGGCCGGGATTACGGATTTAATGACGAATATTTCCGTATAGGAACTGTAGATTATCTCACTCGGTTTCCTATGTCTTACAACACAGGAACCCTTATGACCATTCCTAATCGGGATGGCGTGAGGCTTTTAACGGATAGATTTCTTTCCTATTTCTCAAACGCCGCGTATACCTATAAAGGCCGATATGTTCTTTCCGGCAGTGTCAGGTTAGATCAAAGTAATTTATTTGGGGTAGATGCAAATCAGAAAGGTGTGCCGCTCTTCTCTGGTGGGTTTGCTTGGGATGTATCAAAGGAAAAGTTTTACCAATCTGAACTAATTCCATACCTAAAATTAAGGATGACATATGGATACAGCGGAAATATTTTTAAAAGTCTTTCTTCTTACACGACTTCAAGCTTTAGCAATGGTCCAACTTCCCCAACCGGGCTTCCGTTTCAGCAAATAGAAAACCCTCCTAATCCTTCGTTAAGATGGGAGCGCGTTGGTATGTTCAATTTGGGGGTAGACTTTAGCTCAAAGGGCAATAGGGTTTCAGGCAGTATTGATTATTTTGAGAAAAGGGCTAAAGATTTGCTGGGATCATCTGTTTTTCCATCTTCTTCGGGTATTACAGCTTTCAGGGGTAACGCTGCCAACACCAAGGGTAATGGCGTCGACCTCACGCTCAACACGGTCAATTTAAGTGGAAAATTTAACTGGCAAAGTAATTTTCTGTTTAGTTATGCACTCGACAAAGTGACCAGTTATATGACCACTGCTTTCAATAGCGCGTATATGGATGGTGGACTGGTTCCTATTGTCGGGAAACCGATATCGGCGATATCAAGTTATCCGTGGGTTGGGCTGGATCCCAATACTGGAGACCCGATCGGGATTTTGGATGGCTTGCCGAGCAAGGATTATGGTAATATTATCGCCCGTTCGACAATCGATAACATTATTTATAATGGTCCTTCAAGACCGCCGGTTTTCGGTTCATTAAGAAATACGTTATCCTATGGCCCATGGTCTGCCTCAGC
Organism: Pedobacter sp.; assembly: GCA_004210715.1. Lineage (GTDB taxonomy): Bacteria > Bacteroidota > Bacteroidia > Sphingobacteriales > Sphingobacteriaceae > Pedobacter. The sequence goes on along the minus strand of SEDB01000261.1, from coordinate 2,049 downwards.
AAATGTTTCCTTTAGACTGGGCTACTACTTTCACCGCCCATCCATCGTTTATGGAAACACGATGGGTCTTGGAGGGCATGGAGATTATGCAAAAAGGTGGCAGCAATCAGGGGATGAACAATATACCTCAATTCCGAGCATCCCAACCACAGCGGTCACTACCCGGGACAATTTCTATCGCTACGCTGATGTTCTTGTCGAGCGTGGAGACCACATTAGGCTACAAGACATTAATTTGAGTTACGACTGGCCTCTTTCTCCAAACCAGAAGAGAGCGTTCAACAAAATAAGAGTTTATGCTTATGCAAACAATATCGGTCTGTTATGGCAAGAAAGTAAATCCGGCGTTGATCCGGATTATATCAGGGAGCGGACTCCTCGAACGTTCGCAATTGGACTAAGTGTTGATTTATAAAGAAGAAGAACATGATAAAGAATATAATCAAGCTGCATAGCTTTCGCGCGCTAACATTCCTGCTTTTAGGCTTTTCTCTGAGTGGATGTGGAAAAGATTACCTAGAAGAAAAGCCCGATAAATCTTATGTTATTCCTAAAACGATCACGGACTTCCAACAGCTCCTGGACAACTTTAGGTTTTTTGTACAGGCACTTACGCCGGCTACTAATCAGCAGTCCGTTGACGACCTTTTAATAACAGACGCCGGCCTGCGTAATTTTAGTGAGCGAGATCGGGCCTCTTATCTTTGGGACAAGGATTTGCAAACAAATGGCACGGATTGGGGAAATCCATATCGTCAGGTATTTTATTGCAATGTCGTACTGGATGGGTTGAAAGAAATTTCGCCAATGCCTTCCGAACAGTACCAATACAATCAGGTAAAAGGATCAGCTTTGTTTTTAAGAAGTCAGGCTTTTTACAATCTATCACAAAGTTTTACTGTCCCCTATGACCCAGCGAGCGCAGGGACCGCTCCAGGCGTGCCACTTCCACTAACATCAGATATCAATAAACGATATCCACGGGGATTACTAAAAGATACCTATGAGCGGATTTTGGCAGATATGAATGAATCACTTAAATACTTGCCCGAGCGAAGCAGTAATATCTCGAGACCTTCTAAGCTGGCAGCTTACGCATTTCTCGCTAGAATATACCTCAGCATGCAAGAGTACGCACTTGCAAAAGCCAATGCAGATCAGGTGTTGGGCAGCTATGGCGATTTGCTTGACTATAACTCCTTGAATCTGGCAGCGGCAAGAGCAATGCCTATCGCTTTAAGTGCAGGCAACACTGAAATTATCTATTACTCGCTGATGTTGAATACGTCCTTTAATGTGTCCACTTTGGTATATGTTGAACCTGAATTATATGCTACTTATCACAACGATGATCTCAGAAAATCAGCATTTTTTATCAATAGATCTGGATTAATGGGTTTTCGTGGATCTTATTCAGGCGAAAGCTTTGCTTTCACAGGTCTAGCTGTTGATGAGATGTTATTGATCAGAGCGGAATGCCTGGCAAGAGAAGGGAATGCGGCTTTAGCAATAACAGATCTTAACGCTCTTTTAGTCAAACGCTTTGCGACAGGAAAGTTTATTCCAGCAGCCGCTGCCAATGCAGAAGAGGCCTTGAAAATAGTTCTGCTAGAGAGAAGAAAAGAGTTGATTGGACGCGCCATGCGATGGTCAGATTTAAGACGCCTGAACAAGGATCCGAGATTTGCAAAGACACTCAAGCGAACATTTGACGGACGTAATTACGAACTTCCACCAAATGACCCTCGATATGTTTTGCCGATTCCATTGGAGGAAGTCATGTACCATGATATTGCTCAAAATCCCCGTTGATGCAAAATGCCCCCGGAAAACGGGGGCACAAGCAAATTAAAAAAGCTTATTTTATTTGTATTCGCCCACGTCCTCATTGCTGGGAACTGCGCCATTGGTAATTGGGAAAGCATCAGGCATGATGTCGAAATCTGCAGAACAGATTTTCGCCTCAGAGTCTATGCAGTCCAGACCAAGTCCGCTGGCTGGTGGAGTGGCATGCCACTGTTGGGAATTTGGTCCACTTCCATCATTATC
>SEDB01000260.1 GCA_004210715.1 Pedobacter sp. | reverse complement strand
CTTTTTTCTTTGCGGTTATTTTGTTCTTCTTGAGCCAATGTGATCTGGTTTAACTAAACATGCTGTGTGCATGTTTCTGGCACAAAGGTAGGTAAAAGAGTTGGGTTAAAGGTTTAGAAGTTGTTTTGAACAAAGGTTTAATTGCTCGCGAATTTTTATATTTTTTTTTCCATCCAGACTTATAACCTACAACTCGTAACATAAACAACTAACTTTCCTCATTTCTCTCAATTACCGCAGGCTGTATTGCTTTTAAATATTTTTCCTGATCAAACTGATTTTCGCTTTTGGCGATTACAATTGTTGCCACACCGTTTCCAATCACATTGGTAATGGCTCGTGCTTCACTCATAAAACGATCTACACCAATTAAAATCGAGATGTGTTCTATAGGCATAATTTTCAATGCCGTTAGCGTGGAAACGAGTACAATAAAACCACTTCCGGTTACCCCTGCAGCGCCTTTTGAAGTTACCATTAACACACCTAAAACTGTGATTTGCTGCCCAAGTGTTAAATCAACATGAAAAACCTGACAAAGAAAAATTACAGCCATAGCCAGGTAAAAAAATACTTTGCAAACCATGTGTACCAATGCTAAAAGCCATTCCGCCGAAAGCGCCGATTGGCGCCAAACGCATAATCACTTTCATAATTTTGAATAACACTTTCGAAATTTTATCAAAAGCATTCAAAACTGAAGTGCCTTCACCTCCTAACTTGTTTAAACCGTATCCGAATAAAATTGCAAAGAGCAAAATTTGCAAAATATTTCCTTCCGCAAATGCTGCGATTACATTGTGGGGAATGATATGCAAGAAAAACTCAGCCCAGTTCATATCCTTCGCTTGATCAGCGTAACCAGAAATTTTTGATGCGTCGCCTGTTGTCGCAATTACCCCTGCGCCTGGTTTGAGAATATTGGCCACCAATAAACCAACTGCAATGGCAATGGTACTCACAATTTCAAAATACAACAATGCCTTTCCTCCCACTCTACCCACTTTTTTCATGTCGCCCATGTGTGCGATACCCAAAACAATAGTAAAGAAAATAATAGGTGCAATGAGCATGCTAATCAGGTTAATAAAACCTTGACTAATCAATTTTGCCGTTGAAGCAAACTCCGGAAAGTAAGTACCTACAAAGATCCCGATGATGATTGCGACGATAACCTGAAATGTTAAATTGGAAAAAATTGCTTTCATTGATATGTTTTGAGGATTGAAATATAGGACAATTTTTTGTTTCCGTTTACATTTGACGATCAAAACGTACAACCTGCTGATTAGTCCTAAAATAAGTCAATTAGTGTGTCAACTTATTTCAGGATAGGTCATGCAAAACAAAAAAGCCTATTTGAATTTCTTCAAATAGGCTTTTTAATTCAGTTGTTTTATTAAGGTTTAATGTCAATCACATTACCCTCTGTAAAAATTCCAAATTCGGCCTGCTTAAATTTCAGCAAACCTTTATCTGTTTTCTTCAATCCTTTTGGATTAGCCAATCTAATGACCTGACTTTCGCCAGCAACAGTAGCTTTATTACCATGAACGATAATCGCTGTACTTTCGTCAATTCCCACACAAACCAAATCCGGATGAGCAGCAAGGGCAGAAATTAAGCGGTTGTAGCGGTTTCTTTTTAAGAAATGCTGATCAATAATGGTATTTTCCAACAAACCCATTCCTGGAGAAAACTCGATGTTTTTATCCCAAAGTTTATTAAAGGTTTCTTTGTAAACCGTATCCAGCAGTTGCTTTCCGGTAATCATGTATTTACTCATTACCGCAGCGCCTGCGCTTGTTCCTGCAATGGTTGCACCATTTTGGTAGGCTTTATGAATGGCTGCATAAACTGGCGTGTTCAATACTACATTCATAAAACGGCTTTGATCACCTCCCAAGATATAAATCAGTTTTGCATTGGCCAAAGAATCGGTCCATTTCTTATCATTTACATCATGCCTGGCGAAATTGAAATTTTTAATGGTACGCGGATCCAGCTTTTGCAACTGAGCAGAAAGCGTTCCAAAACCTACATCGGGAACTTCGCTTGCCATCGGCAAAACAATGATGTAATCGCTAGGTTTTAATTCGGCCGTATGGAGCATCTGCTTCATCAACTCATCAGAGCGATTACCACCGCCGATAATAAATAGATTTCCTTTTGCTGTTTTGCTTTGCGCATTCGCGAATAACGAAATCCCAAAAAGAATGGCTAATAAAAAAGATTTCTTCATTATTTATAAATGTTGACTTCAATTTTACCATCTGCTGTAATTGCACCGCGATACATTCCTTCGGTATTAAAAGGCATCGCGATATTTCCTTTTTTATCCAATGCAATTAAGCCACCATCACCACCCATTTTCCCTACTTTATCCAAAGCCATTTTTGAGGCTGCAGCGACCGATAAACCTTTATATTCCATTAAATCGGAAATGGTTTTGGCTACTACGTTACGGATATAAAATTCTCCCCAACCGGTGCAAGAAACACCGGCTGTTTCATTGTTGCAATAAGTTCCAGAGCCAATAATTGGTGCATCGCCCACACGACCATATTTTTTGTTGGTCATTCCACCTGTAGAAGTTCCAGCTGCTAAATTACCAGCTTTGTCTAAAGCCACACAACCCACTGTACCGAATTTGTAATCGTGATTTTTACTCCCTAACAATTCTGATTTTTTACTTCCATGATCTAAAACTGCTTTGGTTGAATCTTCCTTAATGGCTTGTTGCAAGCCATCCCAACGCTCTTTAGTCCAATAATATTTCGGATCAACAATTTCCAAACCTGCATCTTTTGCAAATAAATCTGCACCTGCACCAACCATCATCACATGTTCTGATTTCTCCATTACGGCTCTTGCCGCAGAAATAGGATTTTTCACTGTAGTTACACCTGCAACCGCTCCTGCCATTAGTGTTTTTCCATCCATAATTGCGGCATCCAGTTCGTTTTTACCATCGTGGGTAAACACAGCGCCTTTCCCTGCATTAAAATGTGGATCATTTTCTAACACATGAATGGTTGCTTCAACTGCGTCCAAACTCGTTTTGCCAGCTTTGATTTTTTCGTAACCAGCCTGCAAAGCTTGGGTCAAAACAGCAATGTAAGCAGCCTCTTTTTCAGGCGTCATGTTTTTCTTTAAAATGGTTCCGGCACCGCCGTGAATAACCATTACATATTTTTTCTGCTGTGCAGAAACATTCAATGCCAACACAGAGAATAGTAATACCGCAAATAATTTTAATGTTCTCATTTTATTTCTATTGATCTTTTTTATTTAAAACTCCGTTATCAATCCACCACCAATACCATTTTCCACCTGAGGCTTCAGTTGCCTTAAAGTTAGCAACATTAAAGTTTCCACCACCATTAACCGAGGCCGCAATTTCATAAACTGCCAAAGCTTTTTCACCATTGTTCCAGATTGCCTTTTTAAAAGCTTCCATTTGCTCAGGTTGTTTACCAGCATCTGAAGAAATAAAGTAAGCATAACTGTAAGGTCTGGTTACCGAATAATCTCCAAAAACTTTAGCCATTCCATCTTTATCAATACAAACCGCAGTACGCTCATCGGCAGCAATGCATTTAGCCGGCGTTTTCCAATCCTTATTTATCCTGCCTAAAAACACAGCGGATCTTCCATCGCGATCGCGGGTTAAATAATGTTGATCGGTAATTACATTTTGCAAATACGGTGCTTTCAAAAAGTCATTGTTGTACAGGGTAACATTGGCATCATAAGGATTTGCCAAAGCTTGCGCAGAAGTAACTCCACCAGTTTCTCCACTGTAATAAAAACCACCCAAAATGGCACAACCGGCACTGGTTCCGCCTACTGGTGCCTTTTTATCATTTAAAAGATAATTTAGTGCTTGCTCGGTTTTGGTTCCTTTCCAGTTTCGCATGTAATCAGACTGATCGCCACCCGCAATAAAAACCATTTCCGCATTGCGGATGATGTAAGCCACAGTATCATTGTTCGCGAGTTCTTTGGTATTGATTAATAATGTTTCCACAGAATTGACACTACCCAAACCATTGATATATGGATTGTAAGCATCGGTTCCTGTCGCACGTAAAACAACTACATCACCTCCACCGCTTCTTTCAATCATCCACTTAAAAGCCGCATCAACATCAGCTCCACC
>SEDB01000259.1 GCA_004210715.1 Pedobacter sp. | reverse complement strand
GTATTGATCGCTTTTGCTCTTAACAATCCTATTTTTGCATCATCATCTTCGTAATCATTTTCTAACCGATTTTCTATCGTATTGGAATTAGCAAAAGGCAATAAATAGTTCTTCACTTCATCATAAGAAAGAATTTTTAAACGATGTGCATCCTCAAGATCAATGATGCTGTAACAAATATCATCGGCGGCTTCCACTAAATAAACCAATGGGTGACGCTTATAAACCAGGTGTTCCCCTTCTTCCTTTTCTAAATGAAGTTCATTGGCAATCTTTTTAAAAGTTTCTTCTTCAGATTGAAAAAAGCCATATTTCTTACGATGAAGCAATCCTTTTTGTTTTCCTGCGATGGAGGCACATGGGTATTTTGCAATAGATGCCAAGGTTGAATAAGTTAGCGCATAGGCATCATTTCCTTTCCCTTTTAATGGATGAGTAAGGATTCGAATAGCATTGGCATTTCCTTCGAAATTAATCAAATCGTGCCATTGTGATTCATTCATTTCATTTTGGTAAACTCTACCATCGCCGTCGGTAAAATATCTGGAAATGGCTGCTTCACCAGAGTGTCCAAAGGCTGGATTCCCCAAATCATGTGCAAGTGCTGCTGCCGCCACAATATTTCCAACTTCGTTGATTAATGGTACATCTTTAATCAATTGAGGATTTTTTTCTTCAACTCGATTTAGAAAAATATTAGCCATTGAACGAGCTACACTCGCAACTTCAAGGCTATGCGTTAGCCGATTGTGTACAAAAACACTTCCTGGCAATGGGAATACCTGCGTTTTATTTTGCAAACGCCTAAAAGGCGAAGAAAAAATCAACCTATCATAATCTCTCTGAAAATCAGATCGTGCCTTATCCCTATCCCCTGTCCAGCTTTCCTGACCAAATCTTTTATTCGAAAGCAAATATTTCCACTCCATGTATTCGTATATTTAATATTTGGCGCAAGTTAATCAAAAGCCGAAAATCATATTCATAATTAAAGTGATAAAAAATGACTTAAAACCATTTTCCGCCTAATCTGTTTTTCATGAAAACTACAATTATGAAAACGAGTGTCTATAATAAGAAAGAGCATGTTGAAGGCTACATTGGAGAAGGAAATGATCCCGAAAAATCGAAAGTTCAAAAAGAATATGAAAAGGGAAACGAAGGAAATGTAGTAACAAGTTTCGGAAAAGAAACCATTGCAACAAAGAATGCTCAAGGTTTTGATGAGCGCAATATAACGGCGAAGGACGGATTGGATAATACAGGAACACAAGGAAAGGATTCACTGAGTGATGATGCTTATGGTAGTGCTGACAAAACACATACTATTGAAAGTGCCGAGAGCGGAACGGGCAGCTCATCTAAAGACTTTAATAATCCTCAAAGCAATCCCGAAATAAAACAAAGAGATGAAGATGATGTATTAAATAGCGGTATATAAACAATAATATGGGCCTTTTTAAATACGCAACTTTAGTTGAGGCAGTCGTAGTTGGTATCAAGTATGTTTCAAAGAAGAGAAAATCCGATGGTAAATCTGTAATAAATGACTTTACAAATCATATTAATCATGTACTATACGCAGCCAGTGCATACAAGGAAAAAGTAAAAAGAGACTACAAGTAAACTACAGCACTATATTGACAATAAAGAAAGTTTAGTTATACAATAACTTTTGACATATATCAATCAATATTTTTCAAATTAATTTGAAAATAACTGATAAGTAATCAAATTTGAGGCCTTATTAGGATTCGCAGCAAAATCATATCATTAAGGATAAACTATTTTCAAGGACCACAAAAGGGTTCCTTTTTAAAGTAATATGCTGTAGCGTGCTAACGTAAATTCCATCTACCGGAAAATTCATCACAACATAAATAGGGATTAGGTTGTTAATCCCTATTTATAAATCTTTTCCACCCAAACCTTTTTCTTCTGCATCATTCCTATTACCGATATCTTCTCCTTGACTCAAATTTGAATTTTTCAATTCTTCTATGGTTTTAGAATTGTCCTCAGTTTTAGCAATATGCTCCTCGTTGGGTGTGTTTTTACGTCTAAACTCAGAATTGGCAATGCTGTGTCCGTAAGTAACTTCTCCATTATCCCACTCTATATTCTGATCATCTCTTTTTCCAGACTGATCCTCATCTCTGTTATTGACTTCCTTATTCATCACTTTTTAAATTGATTATTTTATTTAAATAACAATATGTTATCATAGAAGGTTTAAACATTTTAAAATTATTTACATAATTATATTTTTCAAAACGGATGATTTATTTATACGGCATCATTATTGAAGAATAAAGTGCATGTAGAGATATAGTTCTTTCATAAATATATTCTCCAAATTACTTTTCTACTCTTCTTTTCACCGATTAAGTTTCATACTGAAACTCCCAATGAACAGTCATTCAAAAAGAGTATTAATACGCTTATTTAAGGTATTAACTTATATTTTGTAGTATAATTTTATTTCGATATTTGATTTTGACGCGATAGTTTAATAATTGAAAATTTGAAAATTCCAATAAGGGTATTAATAGCTGACAACCACGCAATTGTACGAAATGGTGTAATTTCGCTACTTGAAAAAGAAAACAATATAGAAATAGTTGGTCAGGCTTCAAATGGCACAGAAGTACTTGAAATTCTTCAAAATGAAGTAGTACCAGATATCATACTTACGGATGTTGTTATGCCGGAAATGAATGGAATAGAATTAACGAGATTATTAAAATTAAATCATCCAAAAATAAAAGTGCTTATCCTTACTACGGCTGACCAGGAAGATTTAATCATTTCTTCTTTTAGGGCAGGTGCTCAAGGCTATTTATTGAAAAACGTAAATATATCAGAAGTAGTATTTGCAATTGAACAACTAGCGGCTGGATATACACATCTCTGCACTGATATTGGAATGAAATTATTGAATCATCTACAAGGTAAATTCACTCTAAACTCTAAAAAATTAAAAGAAAGCATACAGCTTTCAAAAAGAGAATTAGAGATATTAGCGCTAATTGCAGAGGGATATACCAATGGGGAAATTGCGGATAAGCTATTTACCAGCAAAAGAACAATCGAAGGAAATCGGCAGAACTTATTGGATAAGACTGGAAAAAAAAATACAGCCGCTTTGATCAGCTTTGTTGTTAGAAACGGAATTATCGACTAGTATTTACTTCACTCCTTTACTCTGATCAATATCAGTTGTAGTATCTGAGTCATCTTTACCAGAACCATTTTCATCTCTCTCTTTGGGAGGATGTTCCATTCTACTTTCTTCGAGCTCAGAGAAATCTCCACCTTTCTGATTACCAACTTCACCATGAGATGAAGGTTTTTCATTTAACTCTTCTTTAGAATCAGCGAAATCCTGACCTTCAACTGGTAAATTCACTTCTTTCTCTTTTGGATCTGTCATAGTAATGAAACCCACGATTGTGTTTTTTGTTTCAAAGTATTTAAACAAAAAAAGGCCTTGATTTGCATCAAGACCTTTTCAATTCGATTTAAAATCAATTAAACTTTGATTTCAACCTCAACACCGCTAGGTAATTCAAGTTTCATTAAAGCATCAACTGTTTTAG
>SEDB01000258.1 GCA_004210715.1 Pedobacter sp. | reverse complement strand
GTCGTCCACCCTGTGGTTGCAATAATTTTGGGTGCTGTTACATTTTTGCCCTCGCCTTTCAGTAAATTTTGCAGTTGATATGGAAAAGACTCGACAAGTTTAACAGATTCGCCAATGGTATAGGAATCTCCAAGGGCCAAATAACTTATTTCTTTTCCTGATGCTGGAGTTGAAGGGGGATCAATGGTAGACATGTTTTGATTTTTCGTACAGGCCGAAGTTAAAAAAGAAAATAATATAGCACTCAATAAAACCTTCATATTCCGATTTACGGAAATAATGAATCAGCGGTTTTAGTGCAGCGCATGGCTAGCTCAATTGCATATTGAAGAGCTGGGCAATGTGGTTTTTCAGTCTTTTTTTTACTTCTTCCATATCCAGTTTATGGCCTAACTCTTTTTCCAGAGAGGTTACTGCTTTGTCATCAATGCCACAAGGAACAATGTTTTTGAAATAATCTAAATCGACATTTACATTGAAAGCAAATCCGTGCATGGTAACCCAACGACTACAGCGAACGCCCATGGCGCAGATTTTTCTTGCTTTATCATTATCAGGATCTAACCACACGCCTGTATAGCCAGGATACCGACCAGCAGCTACACCATAATCTTTTAAAGTTAAGATTACCGCTTCTTCCAAGGTACGGAGGTATAAATGGATGTCTGTGAAGAAATTATCCAAATCTAAAATAGGGTAACCCACAATTTGACTAATGCTCCTGCTATTTTTTTCTCATCCATCTATTTTAGCTCAACTTTAATTGGTTACATAACCTAACATGTAACCATCATTCGTTTTAAAATAGTTTACCGTTAGTTCCTTTGTTCCCGTAGGAAGTTCAACAATGGCATTCAAATTGCCCTCATTTCTTAATTTGAAGGGTTTAATGTGGATGTCACGCTTAAATTCGAGACCTTTTTTTCCGTGCCATTTATAGATCGCTTCCTTGGCACACCAGGCTACATATAGCCCATCGATATTATCGCCGATTTGCTTTTGAGCAAGTTCAATATCACTGAGGAATTTATGTTTGATGCTTTTGATCTTATGTTTGATCAACTCAATATCTATTCCAACAGCATGTTTTTTACTGATCATTACTGCGGCATATTCATAAGAGTGGCTCAACGATATCTGATAATCGAAATTGGTCAAATAGGGCTTTCCATCTTCATCAAACTGGCAATCGATATACTCTTTTGTGTTAAGCATGGTTCGCAAAAGCAATCTCGTACTTAGCCAGTGTAACAGCCTTTTACCATTATTCAGTGATGAAATGATATCAAGTTCATGTTGCTTAAGCTGGAGGCCAGCCAACATTTCAGCTTCAGATTCCTCAATTTTCCAGATTGCAAGAACTGAATGCTCATCAACAGATTTATTATAAATTATTGGCATTTATAAAATTGAGATTAGCATGCAAAACTATCTTAATTAATTGATAATTTAGGCCAAAAATACGCATAAAAAATGATTTTATCGGATAAAAGGATATTAGAAGAGATTGATAAAGGAACAATAATCATTGAGCCTTTCAAAAGAGAAAGTTTAGGTACTAACTCATACGATGTTCATCTGGGAAAATATCTTGCCACCTACAAAAGCAGGGTATTGGATGCCAAGCAGCACAATGAAATAGAGCACTTCGAAATTCCTAAAGAGGGTTTTGTTTTACATCCGGGAACGCTTTATTTAGGCGTAACCTTAGAATATACTGAAACACATGGTCATGTGCCTTTTTTGGAAGGCAAGAGCAGTACGGGGCGTTTAGGGATCGACATTCATGCCACGGCTGGTAAAGGAGATGTAGGTTTTTGTAATACCTGGACACTTGAAATTTCTGTTGCACAGCCTGTTAAAATATACGCGGGGATGCCGATTGGTCAGCTCATTTATTTTGTGGTAGAAGGAAACATTGAAACCATGTACAATACCAAGGGCAATGCAAAGTACAATAATAAAACAACCAGACCGGTTGAAAGCATGATGTGGAAGAATAAATTCTAGCCCTAAAATTCATGTTACCTTCACAAAAATATGCCTCGGGTTTTGTACCTTGAGGCATATTTTATTTTATACTAACTACAAATGAAATTCAAAATTACTCTCGCAATCTGCTTTCTCACTATTATTGTCGGTTTTTCTGCTTTTAAGATGGATGATGATCCTTTTACCCTTCTTTTAAAGAAACTGGATAACTATACCAATAAGTTCCCACAAGAAAAAGTTCATCTCCATTTGGATAAACCTTATTATGCCATAGGCGATGACATTTGGTTTAAGGGCTATGTAGTTAATACAAAAACCACCGCCCCTACTCAAATGAGTAGTGTATTGTATGTAGAGTTGATCAATGAAAGGGATTCAGTTAAAAAACAGGTAAAATTACCATTGATCAGTGGAATAACCTGGGGAGATATTAAATTGACTGATTCACTGAGCGAAGGCAATTATCGGATCAGAGCTTACACCAACTATATGCGTAACTTTGGAACAGAATTCTTTTTTGATAAAACTATAAAAATTGGCAACAGCTGGGCAAATAAAGTTTTTACAAAAACCGATTACGTTTTTAGTAAAGAAAGCAATATGGATAAGGTTGTTGCAACGATTCATTTTGAAGATAAGAATGGCGTTGCTTATAAAGAAAGTGAAGTAAGTTATGATGTTCAACTGGATTATAAATCGGTTGCCAAAGGAAAAACAAAAACCAATTTATCCGGCGATGCTGTAATCAACTTTAACGGCAATCAAGCACTGACCAATAAAACAGGACGCATTGTTGCCACACTCACGCTAGAGAACAAACAAAAGATTGTAAAAACCATTCCGATTACCTCTACCTCAAATGATGTAGATGTACAATTCTTGCCCGAAGGTGGAGCTTTGATTGAAAATCTCCCTCAAAAAATTGCCATTAAATCAATAAATGCGAGCGGCCACGGTGAAGATATAAAAGGTATGATTACTGATGAAACAGGAGCTGAGATTACTTCTTTCGAAACCAGTTATTTAGGTATGGGCAATTTTGTATTTAACGCGCAGCCCGGAAAAAATTATACGGCCAAGGTTAAGTTCAAAGATGGATCTAGTAAAGATTTAAAACTTCCTATTGCGCAAAAAAGCGGATATACGATTGCTGTAAACAGCCTCGATACAGCCAAAGTGGTGGTGAAAATCATGGCGAGTGAGAGCCTTGTTAATGGCAATGAACTCAAAGTTGTTGCGCAGCAAGGCGGAAATGTTTTTTATGTATCAAAAGCCAAAATGGATAAACAGGTTTTAATGGCCTCTATTCCAAAGAAAAACCTACCAATTGGCGTAGTGCAGTTTACGCTGTTTTCAAGTACTAATCAACCAATTGCCGAACGCTTGATTTTTGTGAAAAACACTGTGGATTTGATTGATGTAAACCTGAATACTAGAGCTGTATCAACCATGAGAAAAGGAAAGTCTATCTTTAGTTTTGATGCAACCAGTCAAAATAAACCTGTTTTTGGAAGTTTCTCTGTCGCGGTTACCAACGCAACAAAGGTAACTCCTGATGAAGAGAATGAAAGCAATATCCTAACGTCTTTACTACTCACTTCAGATTTGACAGGCTACATCGAAAAGCCAAATTATTATTTTTTAAATGATGATGTAAATGCAACCAAAGCGTTGGATAACTTAATGCTTACGCAGGGATGGAGCCGTTTCTTATGGAAGAACGTAACTGCAGGAGCTGGACCGGCCTTAACTTACAAGCCAGAAAATTCGATTACCATTAGTGGAACAGTAATGAAAGGTGGTAAACCCGTGCCTGGTGGAAAAGTAATGCTCATGGCTTCCAAAGGATCATTTTTTATCCTCGATACGGTAACTAATGCTGATGGCAGATTCTTTTTCGATAACCTTACTTTTCCTGACAGCACGAAGTTTGTTGTACAGGCCAGAACTAAAACCGAGCGTAAATTCGTAGATATAACCCTTGATATTGTTCCAAATCAGATTGTTACTAAAAATAAGAATTCAGCCGATATTGAAGTGAATGTAAATAACTCCCTAATGAAGTATATCAAAGAGAGTGACAATTATTTTAATGAGATGACCAGGTTGGGCTTGCTTGAAAGAACTATAAAGCTGGGTAGAGCTGATTTTATCATGACAGCTGACGACTTATCCACCTGCATAACCCTATCTCAATGTTTGCAAGGGCGTTTACCTGGTGTTATGTTCCAAGGAAATATTCCTTACCTCATGCGAAGCCAAAACACACCTATGTCTATTATTTTAGATGGAATGCGTGTTGAGCCTGAATTTTTGGATAATATCGTTCCATCAGATGTGGAATCCATCGAACTTTTGAAAAGTATTAGCAACACAGCGATTTATGGTTCTCAAGGTGGTGGCGGAGTGATTCTCATTACAACTAAGCGTGGTGGTGGAGCATCCAGCTATAACCGCTATGCCCCGGGTGTTGTTACACTGAGCCCCAAAGGATTTTCTGATTCAAGAGAATTTTATGCGCCAAAATACGATACCGAAACAAATACAAACAGAGCCGATTTGAGAACAACCATTTACTGGAATCCGCAGGTTGTGGCCGAAAGTAATGGCAAAGGAAAGTTTGAATTTTATAATGCTGATGAACCTGGTAAATATAGAGTGGTAATGGAAGGGATTGATGCTTACGGCCATTTAGCCAGAAAAGTTTACACTTATGATGTTAAATAAGGAAAAATAAATAAATTTGAGTATTATGCAAGCATAGTTAATGTTTCGCCATATTTAAATTTAGATACTGTTTGATATGAATACAATAAAAGTAAGTGTAAAAGATAGATTGGCTACGATCACCTTAAGCAGAGGGAAATCAAACGCATTAAATGGCGAGCTGATAACCGAACTGGATGATATGCTTAAAAATATTTCTGCTGATGGCAATATTGGGGGAGTTATTTTAACGGGAACCGCTCCATTTTTTTCTGCAGGATTGGATTTGGTTGAACTTTATAATTATAATGAAGAAGAAGCGAAATCCTTTTGGAAGTTGTTTTTAAATTTTACCGCAAATATGGTGTCATTCAAAAAGCCGATCGTTGCTGCCATCAGTGGCCATAGTCCAGCAGGCGGCTGTGTAATGGCCTTGGCTTGCGATTATCGTATTATGGCAGAAGGACAGTATATCATTGGTTTAAATGAGGTACCGGTGGGAATTATTGTTCCAAACAGTATTTTTCAGATGTATTCTTTCTGGCTTGGTAAAGCTGAAGCCACGCGAAGTTTATTAACTGGAAAACTTTATAATCCGGAGGAAGCTTTAAAAGTTGGTTTGGTGGATGAGCTAGTCAAAAATGAAAGTTTGTTAACCACAGCGGAAAGAAAAATTAAAAAGTTCATGGAGCTGGAAAGTAATACCTGGTCGCAAAGTAAATTGAATATTCGGGAAGAGTTGATTGCGGCAGTTAGTGCAGATCAATCTGAAGCTTTGGATAAAATGCTAGCCCAATGGTGGTCTCCAGCCACACGCCATATTTTGAAGACAATTATTGAAAGTTTGCAGCGAAAATGAGATCGTGACATTCCACAATGCAACATTAATATATTACCACAATTCACCCATTAACCAAATATTATGCTCAATTATAATTCGCCAATGCTACGAGATGATGCTTTAAAAGGTAAAACCATTGTAATTACCGGTGGTGGTACAGGTTTAGGTAAAGCAATGGGGATTTATTTCCTAAAGCTTGG
>SEDB01000753.1 GCA_004210715.1 Pedobacter sp. | reverse complement strand
TAAATCCATTTAACATGATACCTTTTGGCTGGCCGCTATTGCCTGCTTCCCCCTTATTTTGATTTCTCGAAGTGTCTTGTAAAGTAGTTGGCGCAGAATCAACCCTTCCGTCTGGCCGTTGGCCTTCCTCGGGTTTGCCTGCGGGTAAAGTAATGTTTTTGGTTTTAGCCAATGCCAAAAGTTCGGTATTCGCCTCAGCATGCCCATCGATTATTGATTGGGCGAAATCTTTTACTTTCTTACTTGCAGCGTTTTGTGCTGCTATACCACTCATTTGCGTAACCTTTAATCCATAAAGTAATGCCTGATTCATGAATACCTCGGGCGGTAAAACCTCTTGTAAGATTTTTGTTTCTACCCTTAAAATTTTGGGTTCAGCAATGTCGTTGGCATATAAATAATTTCCAACAGACAAACTCATTAGAATTGCAAAGGCTGCTTTAATGTTTTTCATGGCTGTAATAAATGATGTCTTAACATAAAGCTTATGAAAAAGTGCATATATGTAGTAGAGGACAATCCAGGCATCAGGGAAATTATTGAATTTTTACTAACCGAAGAATTATATGATGTGAAAGCCTGTAGAAATACCAGCGACTTTTGGAAACAAATGCAGGAAAGCATTCCCGACATGGTGATTTTGGATATCATGTTGCCAGATGGAAATGGCATTGACATTTGTACACAGCTTAAGACAAATGTAAAAACGCACAATATCCCAGTGATGATGATGTCGGCAAACAATCATTTAAATGCAGTTAAAGCGAAATGTACTGCCGAAGACTTCATCAACAAGCCATTTGATTTAAATGATTTTGCCAGTCGCGTGGAAAGATACCTTCCCAATTAATTATCTGAAAAGCGATGAGCCGCAGTGTTTACAAAAAAGTGCATCTGAATCGTGCCCTTCTAAACTACAACTTGGACAAGATTCGGGCATTTCTTTTTTTGATTTTGCTGCCATAGCAATGTCGTGTGTAATGATTCCGGTAGGTACAGCAATAATGGCATAACCAATAAGCATTACCACCGATGCGACAAACTTTCCCATTGGCGTAATTGGAGAAATAT
>SEDB01000026.1 GCA_004210715.1 Pedobacter sp. | reverse complement strand
TAAATTGTTACAGGGATAAACTGATAGTGCTATATTTAGTGTAATTATCATTCAATATATTAGCTCAATCAATTATTCCTACAATGAAGAAAATTTCAACTGCCATATTAATTGTCCTTATTGGCTTTTCTGCTAAATCACAAACCATTATCAATCGCAATAGTGATATTGCTCAAATGGTTAAATCGGTTAATCAGGATTCTCTTAAATCTTACATCACAAAAATGGTTGCTTTTGGTACTCGAAATACTTTGAGCGATATTAAAAGTAAAACCAAAGGGATTGGGGCAGCAAGAAATTGGGTAGTGACCAAATTTAGTCAGTTTGCAAAACAAAGTGATGGCAGATTAACTGCTTTCCTCGATACAACTACATTTCAGCCTGATGGAAAACGGATAGATAAACCTACTTTATTGGGCAATGCATTTGCTATTTTGAAAGGAACCGATGCCAATGACAAAAGAGTTTATGTAGTGAGCGGTCATTTAGATAGCCGGGTAACCGATG
This sequence comes from Pedobacter sp., assembly GCA_004210715.1. Lineage (GTDB taxonomy): Bacteria > Bacteroidota > Bacteroidia > Sphingobacteriales > Sphingobacteriaceae > Pedobacter. The sequence continues at coordinate 15,019 of SEDB01000026.1, read as the reverse complement.
TAATGAACCGCACCAGTGATGCACCAGGCGCAAATGACGATGGAAGTGGCGTTGCTGGTGTAATAGAGGCGGCAAGAATCATGAGCAAATACAAGTTCTCTGCTACCATAATTTTTGTGGCGGTAAGTGGCGAAGAGCAATCGCTTTTGGGTTCTGGATTTATGGCTGCAAAAGCTAAAAGAGAAGGTTGGAATGTTGATGCCATGTTGAACAACGATATGATTGGGAGCAACAACAGTAGTGAAACTCAAATTATAGATAATACCAGATTAAGAGTTTTTAGTGAAGGTTTACCCAGTTTCGAGTTGGATAAAAACGCCAAATCAATTCGCCAGTTTGGATTAGAAAATGATGGAAAAAGCCGCCAATTGGCAAGGTATGTTAAGGAGATTGGAGAAAGATATGTAGATCAGTTAGAAATAAAACTCATTTACAGAAACGATCGTTTTCTTCGCGGCGGCGATCACACACCATTTGTTGAAAATGGATTTACTGCAGTACGAATTACAGAAATGAATGAAAATTTTGAACATCAACACCAAGATCTAAGAACAGAAAATGGCATACGTTATGGCGATTTACAAGAATTTATGGACTTTGAATACCTGCGTAAAAACACTGGAGTAAACATCGCCGTGCTGGCCAATTTGGCAAAAGCACCTTCTACACCTATTGATGTGAAAATCGACGTTAAAAATTTGAGTAATTCATCGTACATTTATTGGAAAGCACCTGTTAATGGAACGGTGAAAGGTTATTATGTTTTAATGCGTGAAACCAGCAGTTCGGTTTGGGAAAAGAAATTTTTCACAACAGCAACCGAACTCAGAATTCCATACAGTAAAGATAATTATTTATTCGCGGTACAAAGCGTTGGCAATGATGAAAATGAGAGCTTACCGGTTGTGCCAGGTATTGGGCGTTAAAGAAACATTTAGTGATTGCTATTGTTTAATATCAAACTTGAAAAATGAAATTTAATCCAGTAGCTTTTATTATCAATGTTGCCATTACCTTAAGCATTGGCGCCTTGGGTGGTTGGGCAACAGCGCAATCTGTTAAAACCTGGTATCCAACCTTAAATAAACCAAGTTTTAATCCACCAAACTGGCTTTTCGCCCCCGTGTGGACCAGTCTTTACATCATAATAGGTATTGCTGCTTATTTAATTTGGATCAAGCGGGATCGAATTGCTCATTTCCCACGAACGATTGCTTTATATTTTATTCAGCTGATTTTGAACTTGTGCTGGTCATTCATTTTCTTTTACTTACATGAAATAGGATTTGCCTTGTTCGAAATTTTAATTTTACTGATCATCATAATCATAAACGCCGTTGTGTTTTATAAGATTGATAAATGGGCGGGGCTTCTCTTCATCCCTTACATTCTTTGGGTAAGTTTTGCATCATTTTTAACCTATAACATCTTCATATTAAACTAATTTAAAAGAAAACCCTATTTTAGAAGAGTGGTAACTTTTAAAAGATTTTTGTTGATCCTGTTCGTTCTGTGCTGTACCAAATTACAAGCACAAAAGGTTGGCCTTGTTTTTAGTGGCGGCGGAGCCAAAGGTTTATCGCACATTGGTACGCTTAAAGCACTTGAAGAAAACCAAATCCCCATTGACTATATTACCGGAACCTCGATGGGCGGAATAGTTGGTGCCATGTATGCAGCTGGTTATTCGCCTAAACAAATTGAAGAAATTGCCCTGAGTAAAGATTTTCAAAATTGGGTAAATGGCCGATACACCAGTGATTATACTTATTATTTTCAAAAAAATGCTCAAAACGCATCCATGCTGACTGCAAAAGTGGCCATTGATACAGGTTTTCACTTCAGTTTTCGATCAAACATCATCAATGATATCCCTTTAAATTTTGCTTTTTTAGAACTCTTTTCTCAGGCTTCAGCGGTTTCAAAAGATAATTTTGACAATCTGTTTATACCTTATCGCTGTATGGTTGCTGATGTGCTATCACAGAAAAGCATTACCGTAAGCAAAGGCAGTTTAGCTGAAGCTGTACGTGCTACTATGACGGTTCCGATCATTTATCGCCCGATTAAATTAGATGGAAAATATGTATTTGATGGTGGTTTGTACAATAATTTCCCTGCAGATGTAATGGAAAAAGAGTTCAAACCTGATTATGTAATCGGGGCAAATGTTTCTTCTAAAATCTACAATGAATACCCTAAAAACATCGACGATCGTTTGATGAACCGCTTTTTGGTATACATGTTTCTTTCCAAATCTGATTCTACCATGATTGGCAAAAATGGCGTATATATTCAACCTGATTTGGGCGACTATGGCGTAACCAATTTCGCACCCGTAGAAGACCTTATTAAAAAAGGTTACGACGCTACCATGGCCGATATGCCCAGAATAAAAGCACTAATCAAAAATAGAGTTGATCCTGCAGCACTTGAAAAGAAGCGAGCACAATTCAACGCCAGAAAACCAGATTTAAATTTTAGCAACATCATTGTTTCTGGTGTAAATACTCAGCAAAAGAAATATGTAGAGCGGCTTTTCAAAAGCGATAAATCAACATTTAACCTTCAGGATATTAAACGAGGTTACTATAAATTAGTTGCAGATCAAACCTTCGAAACCATTTACCCAAAAATTTCCTATCAACCGCTCAGCGATAGCTATACTTTCGAAGTAGTGGCACAACCTAAAAAAAGTTTCAAGCTCGATCTGGGCGGTAATATATCAACAAGGCCAATTAGCAATGTATTTTTAGGCGCAGAATACAACTATCTCAACCGTAAGGCTTATACTTTTGGCACCAGTTTTTATTCAGGAAGGTTTTACGAATCTGTACAGGTAAATGGCCGGATAGATTACCCGACAAAGCTTCCTTTGTTTTTAGCAGCGGAGTTAACCTATAATCACTGGAATTTTTACAACACCAGTAAAATTTTCATTGAAAATCCCCGCCCTATTTATATTGAGCAATCAGACAGAAAGATCGATTTGATGATGGGCGCCCCGCTTAATTACAATACAAAAGTAGTGTTACACGCCAGTTTCATCAACAACAACGATCGTTATAGCCCAAATAACACCTTTGCCGTTGGCGATTTACTCGATCAAACGATCTTCAATGGTTTCCGCGGCTCTCTAAATCTGGAAAAAAATTCATTGAACAGGAAGCAATATGCCACCAACGGACAAAGCTTTTCATTAAGTGTAAATTACACCACAGGCCGGGAAAATTATAACCCTGGCAATATTTTCCGCAACACGCCTGGCGTTGTGGCTGCATCAGGCGAAAGCCGTTTAAGGCAATGGGGAAGCATAAAATTAACGCAGGAAAATTATTTCCTTCACATTAAAAAATATACTTTAGGTTACATAGTAGAAGGTGTTATTTCCAATCAGCCACTATTTACAAATTACTATTCTACCCTACTCGTTTCTCCAGCATTTTATCCTTTACAAGATAGCCGATCACTTTTTTTAGATAAATTTAGGGCAACAACATATGCAGCGGGTGGAATTAAAAACATCTATAATTTTAGGAAAAATTTAGACTTTAGATTAGAAGGTTATTTATTTTTACCGCATAAAGAATTTGAGTTAACTAATTTTCAAGATGTAGATTACGCCAAAGCAATTACCAAAATACGGTATGCAGCTACGGCAGGCTTAGTTTATCACACACCTGTTGGTCCGGTAAGCTTAAGTTATAATTTATATAACGATGCAATTAAAAGAAATGGTGTATTATTACACATCGGTTATCTAATTTACAATAAACGTTCAATCGAATGAAACGAATCCTCCTATTATTATCCTTTTGTTTAATCAGTTTTTTTGGCTCAGCCCAAAACGCTTCCATCAATAATTTTCTGGTTAAAGAAAACCTGCTAAAAAACAATAAACTGGCCATCATTGCAGCCGATTCATTAAATGTACCCAACGAAAACATAAATGGTACTTATACTTTCAGCGTAAGCGGTTTTACCCAGGTCTTAAAATTTAATGATGGTATTGCCGTTTTACCGTTGCCTATTGATAAATCAACGTTTGTGTATATCAAACATCAAAATGATTCTGGTACGCATAGTAAATTGGTTTATGTTTATAAAAAAGATACAGATCTAACGCCTTATGCAATCAACAGTTTATGGCTCTTCATTTTCCCGATTGCGTTAGTAATTATCGCTTTTGCATTTAGAAAACTCATCATTTTTGTTGTAATTGTCTTTTTAGTATTTGTGTACTTTAACCACAGCAGCGGTTTAAATATTGGCACCTTCTTCGAAAGTATTTTCGATGGACTGAGAAACCTTTTTTGATTTAGGAAAGCAATAACAATATAATTATTACCAGACAGTCCGGCTTTTTGCTAAATTCCCGATGAAAAATCGGGAGATATCGCTTCAATCCGGTTTAATAAATTAAGCCAATACAACTATTTCAGTTTTATTATTGCACCGTAAAACTCATTGCTAAAGATGCGCATTGCCATTATCGATTTAGGAACAAATACCTTTCATTTACTGATTGCAGAAGTGAAAAACAACAGTTTTGAAATTCTATACAAAACAAATGTTCCAGTTAAGCTTGGCGAAGGAAAGATAAATGAGAACATTATCGTTCCGGCAGCATTCGAAAGAGGTATTAAATGCCTGGAAAATTTTGCGCAAACCATTGCAGCGCATCAGGTAAATCAAGTTAAAGCCACCGCTACATCAGCGGTTCGTAGCGCCCAAAACGGAACTGATTTCGTAAACGCTGCAAAAGAAAATGCCGGTATTCATATCGACGTGATCAGTGGAGATGATGAAGCAGAACTGATTTACCAAGGTGTTAAACTCAGTGGTGCCATTAAAAACGCTTCTTTAATTATGGATATTGGCGGGGGAAGTGTGGAATTTATCCTTTGTGATCCTGAAAAGTTAATCTGGAAAAAAAGCTATAACATTGGCGCAGCAAGATTGGCACAACAGTTTTTCAAGTCCGACCCCATTAGTGATATCGATAAGAACAATATCTTACATCACATTCAAACTGAATTAGCCGGTCTTTTTCAAAAATGTGAAGAACATCAACCACAAACTTTAATTGGCTCTGCAGGTGCTTTTGAAACGTTTGCCGAACTAATCATCAATAAAAAACAGGAACACACTGATATCAGCAAAGTAAAAACCTATGTTTTCAATTTCGATGAATATATTGAAACTTCAATTGCGCTTTTAAATAAAAATCACAAGGAACGTGCAATCATGCCGGGTATGATTCCGCTAAGGGTTGATATGATTGTGATGGCTACTTTAATTACCAATTATGTGCTCGGCAGATCAAAGATAAATCGTTTGACCCTTTCAACCTATGATTTGAAAATGGGCGCTCTAGCTAACTTTTTGTAATGTTATTATTGGTTTTTCTGGGCATATAGCCCATACCACCCATAATCATTAAATTTCTATCCTGAGCAAATAAATCAACTTGTTTTTCACTTGAAAAATTAATAGCTATTTCTGCTTCAAATTTTGAACTGTTAATTAAAAGCACATTGTTTTTCGCATCAATGCCCTGAGTAAACTTAATTTCATATCTCCCATTATCATCTGTTAAAGCAGAATATTTAGTATTGGAGATTACCAGCTTAATTCCTTTTAGTGGTTTTTTATCAGCACCTAAAACCCTCCCGTTTATCTTGCCGATTTTAACAGGCTTTTTTTCATCAGTGTTATTGCTGTCTTTTATAATTTCCGTATTAACCGAAAAACTGGCAGCAGTTGCGCTTGGGCTTTGGGCAAATATGCTTACTCCAATAGCTAAAACGCCTAAATACTTCATCCAGCTTCTTCCTGCTGGCACCACAGCTAAATGATAGTTAAGTTGTGCCAATTGATTTTTGGTCAACCTTCCACAAACTTCAGATGAAGCACTTGCAAGCGTTTTAATGATTTCAGCATTGCTATAACCCGTAAAATCAATTACACATTTATTACAGGCCTGGCAGAAATTAAGTCCATCCCTTTTTTCCATTTCCTCCCAATTTTGAGAGCAAGGTTTTTCGATAGTTACTTGAGCTGGTACGTTTTTCATCCTTTTGTATTTTTATATAGGATGAAAAAATTTTAAAATTCCACAATCAAAACTTGAATTAAATCATTTCCTGCAATTCACGGTATAATTTCTCCGTTGGTAAACCCATTACATTAGTGTAGGAACCTTCAATGCGTTGCACCACTACAATTCCCCACCAATCCTGAACACCATAACTTCCAGCTTTGTCAAATGGATGATAATTATCGATATAGAAATCTATTTCTTCACTTGTAACGGCCTTACAATAAACTTCGGTACGATCAAAGAAAGAATGCATTTTATCGCCCTTAACCAAAGTAACCCCGGTATAAACCTCGTGTTTACTTCCTGAGAGTTTGGCAAGCATTTCTTGAGCATGAGATCTATCTTTTGGCTTTCCCAAAATTTCTCCATTTAATGCCACTATTGTATCTGCAGTGATCACAATTTCATCATCAGCCTTAAAAGCTTTTGCCTTTTGTTCTGAAATGTAAACCGCGATTTCCGCCGGACTCAAATGTTCGGGATAACTTTCATCGACATCTTTAAGTTCAATTTTAAAATTTAAGCCCATTAAGGTTAAAAGTTCTTGTCTTCGAGGCGATTTTGATGCAAGTATGATCGGTGTATGATTTAGCATAAATGAATGAGTATGGAAAAAGCGCTAAAATAACAAAAGCGGCCGATAAGCCGCTTTTGTTATTGATATTTTTATCAGAAACTAGTTGTTTCCACCACGTTCCTGCATGCGTTTTTGCATTTCGGCACGTTGCTCATCTTGCCAGGTTTTGTAAAGTTTTTTTTGATCTTCTGTTAAAACAGCATTTACTTTAACATCTCCATCTGCACGAAACTTTTGCATTTTCTCTCTCATCGCATCTCTATCTCCACCCTGTGCTTCTTCACGCATTTTTTTCATTGATTCAGCTTGCTCAGTAAAAACAGTGGTCAACTTTGTTTTCTGCTCATCGCTTAGCTTTAATTTTTCATCCAATTGCTTTACTCGGTCTTCAGGTTTCATCATCATGCCACCACGACCGCCACCTTGCTGCGCATTTGCATAAGTTATTACGGAGAATAACAGTGCACAAATCATCATTAATTTTTTCATGTTCTTTGTTTTGAAATTTAGACTTGTTGGAGTTAATCGAAAGTCAATAGTTTAACAAAACAGATGTAACTTAGTTGTTGCAAAAGATGAATAGATATTAAAATAATATCCTCAAACAGATATTGCTTAGTCAATGATAATGCTATTTACCAGAATCAGCAGCATTTGGGTTTTCATCGTGCCATCTGCCCTGCACTTTCATTACTTTTTCAATAATGTCTCGAACGGCAGTTTTACCACCATTGTAAGGAGAAATGAATGTAGAAATGGCTTTAATTTCTTCTACTGCATCAGCGGGGCAAGTAGGCAAGCCCACCAATTTCATCACTTTTAAATCAGGAATATCGTCGCCCATATAGAGCACTTCTCCAGCAGTGATTTTTTTATCTAAAAGGTATCGATTAAAAATAGAAACCTTATCGCCTGTGCCCAAAAAAACATCCTTAACCCCGAGGTTAAAGAAGCGCTTTCTCATTGCGATCCCATCGCCACCAGAAATGATGCAAACGTTGTATCCGCGTTTAACAGCCAGCTGCAATGCATAACCATCTTTGATGTTAAATGTACGCAACGATTGACCATTATCAGTTACCTGAACTGAGCCATCTGTAAGCACACCATCAACATCAAAAATGAAAGTGGTTATATCTTTTAGCTTTTGGAGAAACATATTTAATTACGGGTTGAAGGTTTTGAGTTACAAGTCAAGCTTTAAAAGCATAGCGATTAAATCGTAGCACATTAGCTAGGTTATTAGATAAGGGATACTGTTTAAGGCTTTAAAATTATAAATCCAAACCTGAAACTTGTAACTCAATTAATCTTGGTTATCTCTCCATTCGTAAACCCAGGCAGATTGAATTTGCTCTAAATGACCTTCGCTACTTTCTTCACGGGTTCCTTTAAAATTTGGCAATTCCAATACCCATTCTAAAAGTTCAGTAAAACGGATGCGGTATATTTTAGTTTCGCCAAACTCATCGCCAAATTTTTCATATAAAGACATTGCAATATCTTCATAATCGTTCCAGTAAAAAGGCAAGGCAAATTTATCGTTGTTCATGTTTTGTTAGATTGAAAAGTTTTAAAGTTTAAATGTTGTAATGTTAGCTGGAAAGTTGAAAATCAGGCCCAAAATTATCGGACTCTGAACTAAAGACTCCAGACTAACTAGTGCCCCATAAATCCAGATTGATCTGGGATGGTTACTTCAATATCGCCATTGATTATAATGCACTGGCATCCTAAACGGGAAGTAATCCTTGGGCGAACTGCTCTGTCGATGAAATCCTCCTCTTTATCAGAAATCTCTTCGATATTATCCATGCCTTTAGTTACATAAACATGGCAAGTACTACAACCGCAAACGCCACCACAGTTATGTTGAAGTTCGATTCCGTTATCCAGACAAACATCTAATACAGATTCACCAGCTGCTATAGGTAATTCTATAGATTCGTGATCTGCTTCTTCAAAATTTATTTTTAGTTTAAAAATGCTCATAATTATTTTGCAAAAGTAAGAAGCAAAAGCCGTAATTATGCTATTTCAGCGTTAATTTTATGCTATTGCTTAATGTTTGATAAATGTGCTGCAGTTCAGGTTTGTTTTCTAACATGCCTAAGTGCTTATTCATAGTTGTTTCATCGCCGCGAATTGCTGGTCCAGTTTGCACGTTCTCAGGCAAATTGCCCATTACCTTATCAGCAGTTTCAGCAATCAGCGGCCTGATAATATTAAAATTTAAACCGTTTTCTTCAAGAATTTCATTCGCCAGCGAAAACAAATGATTGGGAAAATTACATGCAAAAACTGCAGCCAGATGTAAAACCTTTCTTTTTTCTCCATCTAGTTCGTAAACCTGGTTGCTAAGCTTTGATGCGAGTTGTTTTAATAATAACAACTGATCTTGATCATTCGCTTCAATACAAAGCGGAATATGATCAAAAGAAACAGCTTTAATTTTCGAAAATGTTTGCAATGGATAAAATACACCAGTTTGCGCTAAATGGGCAGAAAGTAACTTTATATCAGTTGTACCAGAGGTATGAACCACTAAACCATTTACATGCGCTAATTGAGAAGCAACCTCCTCAATGGCATCATCCTTTACAGAGACTATATACAAATCTGCTGTAGAAACAACTTTTGACAAATCATCAATTGCTTCAGCATTTATTTGTGCTGCAAGTAGTTTAGCGTTTAAAAGATTCGGACTATAAACCTGTACAACATTTTCGCCTTTAGCATTTAAAGCCTTTGCTAAGTTTGTAGCAACATTTCCTGAACCTAATAAAACGATATCCATTCTTTTATGCGATTTTTGCTTCTTTCCTTCTTCTAAAAATAGAAAGTAAGAAGCCAATAACCATTACAATGGTACCAGCCCAATATAAATTGATGAAAGGAAATTCAATAGCTTTAAAAACAACCCAATCTTTAGCCTGCTGTGGTTTCTCAAAAATCTGTAATTCTACCTTTTTCTCGTCAGGTAAAACCTGTGCAAAACGAAATTTCAAATCAAGCTCTTCAACTTTGCGGGCGAAATCAAATGTGTTATTCCCTTTGATTAAAAACATCGGCTCTGCTTTGTAAATTTTACCAGCTGCATTTATTTCTAAAGGCAAACCTACTGCATAATCGCCTTGACCCAACACTAAATCTTTTACTACAGGTTTATTATTTAAAGTTTTTATGGTAACAATACCGCTTGAAGTGTGAATGGTATCACCCACAGCCACTTTAACTATTCTTGGTGCCTTGTAATTTTCATCATCCGAATGACCTTCATGATCATCGTGAGATTCTTTTTTAATGGCCGCACTGGTAATGTGCGTATATACATCGTAAGTTAGATAATGCTTGGTATCAGGCGAAGCAATCAATCCCATTTTCTCATTATCCTGAACATGAGGATGCAAATTGAAATCTTCTTTAACCTTTCCCTCTTTATCTAGAACCTTGAAATTTAAGGTATAGATCGTATTTGGCAATTGCGTGGTATCGCTTACATAAGTTACCGTGTACTTACCCATTTGTTTAGGCTCATTCTTGTATAACATGATGTTTTCACCAGGTTTTTCTGTTTTCTCGAAATCCTTTACCGGGATAAAATTATTTGCATTGATCGATAACGGCTTATTCGTTGCCGCCGAAATCAGTGCACCTAAAATTAAAAAGGCAAAACCAATGTGTGCAATTGCTGAACCCGCTAATTTTACTTTACCTCCGAAAGCCTGATAAAGCACCGCGGCATTGGAAAGCACCGCGAACAAACAGCTAAAAGTGATTAAAATATACATGGTATTGGTGTATATATCGGCCACATATACCAAACCCGCAGTTAAAACGATTGAAAATAAAACAACAGAAATTAAGCTGCTGTAAAACTTACGAGGATCCGTTCTTTTATATTTTAAATATTGTGAAAAACCAGAGATTAAAGTGACTAATACCGCAAATGGTGCCTGCCATTTATTATAATATTTTATGGCATCAATTGGAGGAGAGAAATTGGTACCAAATGCTTTGTTGAATACGGGAACGGAAGTGGAGAATATTACTTGAATACAGGCAATAGTAACAACCAATGCTCCAATAAACATCCAAAACTCACGCGAGTAAGTTTCTTCATCTTTTGTGGTAATTGGCAGTTCTTTCCATCTCAATACGATTAAAACCACTGCGAGAACAGCAAATACAACATTATACAAAATCAAGTGGCCAAACATACCCATATCGGTAAATGAGTGCACTGAAGTATCGCCTAAAATTCCACTTCGGGTTAAAAATGATGCGTAAAGCACCAACAGAAAACTTAAGAAAACCAGTGCAATTGCTGTAAAATAAGCGTGACCCGTGTTTTTGTAGGCGATCATTACGTGAACCGCACCAATAAGCGTTAACCATGGAATCAGTGAAGCATTTTCAACAGGATCCCAAGCCCAGAAACCACCAAAGTTTAATGCTTCATACGCCCAGAACGAGCCCATAATAATACCTGTACCTAAAACCATTACCGCGAAGAGCGTCCATGGCATTGCAGGCTTAATCCATTCTTTATATCTTTTTTGCCATAAAGCAGCAATTCCATAAGCAAAAGGAACAACCATACTGGCAAAACCTAAAAACAAAGTCGGCGGATGGATAACCATCCAGTAGTTTTGCAATAAAGGGTTTAATCCTCTACCGTCAGTTATGAACGTTAAATATTTAGCCAGGTTTTCCGGATTAGCAAAAACAACTGGTGCCATTGCCTTTAAATCTACCGCATCTCTTAACAGGATAAAAGGTGTACTTCCGATACGTTCGCCAAAAATTTCAACGCCCAACATCATGGAAGTTAAAAATACTTGGGAAAAAGCAACAACAGTCATTACCGGGCGTTCCCAGGTTTTAGCTTTCCATATTAAAAGCGCTCCTAAGAAAGATTGCCAGAAAGCCCAAAGCCAGAAACTACCTTCTTGTCCTTCCCAAAATGCAGAAACGATGTAATAGATTGGAAGTTCTTTTGATGAGTGGAAATAAACGTAGTTATATTCGTTATAATGACCAAGAATTAAGTAGAATAGCGTAACACCAATTCCAATAATACTTGCCCAATTAACCAGGAATCCAATTCTACCGAGATTTCTCCATGATTTATCTTCTAAATTTTCTTTGCGACTGGCAAAAAAATATGCGATTGTTGAAAGTAACGATGCACTAAAAGCCAACACAATAAAAAACTGTCCGATTTTACCCGGTAACAGGTTTTCGCCTACAAATTGAATATCCATTAAAATTATTTATATATTTTCTCGCCGTTCTGACTTACTGTATCTACCTTACCATCTTTGTTAATTTCAACCAGGTTGTCATTATATTTGGAAGGGCATTTCATTAAAATTTTCGAGGCATAGAATTTATCCTTATCCATTTTACCGATAAGAACCAATTTTTCAGATTTTTCAAAATCCTGAGGCTTTGTTCCATTGTAGATTACTTCACGGATTTCTCCTTTTTCATCTTTCATGTGGAAACCAAAATGATTGGCATCTTTTAATGCATCATAATACATGCCCTTTGATTTTTCCCAATAACCCATTACGTGCTCCTCTTTACCAGAAGTTGAGGCTTCTTTGAAATTAGAATAAGTATCAGTATTTGCATTTAAGCTAAATAAGATTCCCACAGAAATTGCAATGGTAATCAGGCCAATGATTGCACTTTTTTTCATTTTATATGTTATTGTAAAAGCTGGCAACAAAGATAGAAAAATAGCCATAGGGAACATTCATTAACATTTTTCTTGTCTTTATATTGACAATTAGCTGATTATTTTCCTTGATGTAGAGTTATTTATTCTTGTAATCAATAATCAGTCTGAAGAATGACCTAAAAAGTATCTTAATTTTTTTTGAATTGAAAATAAAAGCAGATCCTCATTACATAGATAAACAAAACTCCACATTAAATTATTATGTTTGAGGCATCAGATCATTCTCATTTTTACATCCCCGTAAAATTCAAAATCCTTCGATATGAACCGTAAGCAGCTTTACGTTTTTATTTTATTTATCGCCCTGACAACAACCTTAAGTTCTTGTTTTCAAGTAATTGAAGAAATTACCATGAGAAATGATGGTACAGGTGATGTTTTATTGACCATTAACTTAAGTCAGAGTAAAACTAAAGTAGCGTCTGTAATGCTTTTGGATAGCGTTCAGGGTTATAAAGTTCCCAGTAAACAGAAAATTCAACAAGAACTGAACGAAGCTGTAGCCTATTTGCGTAAAACGGAAGGAATCTCAAATGTGAAGAGCACGAGTGACTTTAACAACTATATCGCCACCATCAGTTTTACTTTTAAAGATGTGGCAAACATCAATAACATCACCAAAAACATCCTGGCCAAGCAAAAAATCAAGGCTACCAATACTTCCACCTACAGTTACAACAAAGCTACCAAAACTTTCATTAGAAAATATCAGCCTGTAGCTAGCGCTAAAACTGAATTTAACAAATTGAAAAGTCAGGATAAGGCCGTGTTTAGTGGTGCAAATTACACCAGCATTTATCGGTTTGAATCAGCCGTAACAAATACCAGCAATCCGGCATCAAATGTATCAAAATCGAAAAAAGCTGTAATGCTGAAAAGCAGTATTATGGATTTAATAAATGGAAAAATTAACGTTTCCAATCAAATACAACTATCTAAATAAAATGAAAAAAATTCTAATTGCAATCTCCCTCCTCTTTTTAACCAAGCTAAATTACGCTCAAGACCTGGTAAAAAAGATTCCAGCAAATGCATTTACTGTTGCCACGATAAAGGGCGACAATGTTTTCAAACTCATGTTTGTAAAAGATTTTAATGAATCGTTCTTAGGAAAGAAATTACTGACCGAAACTTCAAAATCATTGGATAAAAATTTAACCAGCATTGAAGATTTTGGAATAAATCTGGAGAAAAACATGTACTATTTCAATCAGTTAAGCGATAGTATTAGTTATAATTGCTTCCTTATCCCACTTAAGGATGCCGCAAAATTCGAAAGCCTGATTACTGATCCAGTTAAAAAAATCAAGAAAGAGGGTGATATTAGAACTTTAAACATGCCAGATAATGGTGGTATGATTATCAAGTGGAATAATGATATGATGTATTTCATCACCGGAAGCATTAAAGGTTCATTCTTCGCCGATTCAGCAAATTCTGCTCGCTATGGAATTAAGGAAATAAGGTATCAAAGTAATTATGATGATCAAATAGCTGACAGTACAGTTGTTGCAGTAGATTCTGCTTATGCAACCACAACAGAACCTAACGAGGTTGTTGATGTAATTATTGCTCCACCGCCACCGGTTTTATCGAACCCATACACGCCGAGTAAAAAAGCATACCAAAAAAAGGCAACCACCAAAAAAGCATCTTCTAAGAAACCTAGCAAAAGGAAACCAGCGAAGAAAAATCCTCCTGTTAAACAAATTGAAGAAATAAAAGAGGTTGAAATAACTGATGCTGTTAAGTCGGACGAATACCAGGAAGCTGAGGATGTTGTGATGCAAACACAAACTGGAGCTTCTAATGATCGATATGATGAATACGAAAAAGAAAGAACTGAGCAGGATAGCATGAAAAAAGCACTGGCTATGGTTTGGATGACTGCTGAAGCTAATAAAATATTCACTACCAGTTATGAATCCATCGAGAGCAATAAGTCATATTTAGCAAGTTTGGACAATAAAGCAATTGCAGAAATTTGGGTTTCAAGCCTGCAAGACGCATACAATTCAATTTCTCCAGAATTAGGCACCTATGGTAAAAATGGTTTAATGAAAGGTTACGGTAGTTTAGGCGCTAAACTTTTCATGGATGATAAAAGTTTTAGGATTTCAACAGGTTTAGAGTTGGCTAAAGAGCAAGCCGATGCTTATAAAAAAATCATGAACCGGAAGTTGAATAAAAAGTTTCTAAAATATATCGACAGTGAGAAAGCAATTGGTTTTATGGGTTACAGCATAGATACGAAAGCTTATTTAGAAGAATTCCCTAAGCTGATGAAACAAACATATGGCTCGTTTCTAGGTAAGAATATGGAAGAAGAAATTGAGCTAGGCACTGATTTATTTTCACTTTTACTGGATGAGGAAGCGGTGAGCCAAGTGATTAAAGGCGATGCTTTATTCGTAATTAACGGCCTAAACACAAGAGATGTTACTTACACCACTTACGATTATGATGACGATTACAACCGTAAAGAAGTAACGAAAACAAAAAAAGAAACCCTACCCGATTTTCTTTTCATGTTTTCATCAGAAGATAACCGATTGATGAATAAGTTGATTAAATATGGCATGAACAAAAA